>CAYPHR010000245.1:0-4854 GCA_964410375.1 uncultured Anaerolinea sp.
CTTCGTTCGCATCCGCGCGGCGGCTCGATCGCGTGCATTATCGCATCTGCGTTCCAATCCGTCCACGCAGGCGACGCCGTGCGCAAATTTCTTAAAATGAATCCGCTCCCGCCGTCGAAGCGCATCTACGCATTCGGATTGGGAAAAGCGGCATGTGCGATGACCTCCGCCCTCGCGGACTTTGTCCAACCGACGGACAGTCTTGTCATCACCAAGCACGCCTCACCGCTGGACCTCGAACCTGTCACCGTCATCGAAGGGAATCATCCCGTCCCTGGCGATGCCAGCCTCGCGGCGGGACGCGCCGCGCTGGATTTCGTTTCCCGCCTTACGCCCGATGACCTGCTGGTCTGCCTGATCTCCGGCGGCGGCTCGGCGTTGATGACCGCGCCGATCATCCCGCTTTCCGAATTGCAGGAGATCACGTCCGCGTTGCTTGCCAACGGCGCACGGATCGACGAGATTAACACCCTGCGCCGTCACTTGGACTCGCTCAAAGGCGGCGGACTGGCGCAAGCCGCCAACGGTGCGCGCATTGTCAGCCTGATCCTTTCGGACGTGGTCGGCGACCCGCTCGAAGCGATCGCATCCGGTCCTACCGCGCCGGACTCAACCACGATGGAAGATGCGAAGCGTATCGCCAAAGTCGTTGGCGTACACTGCAACTTCCGCGAGACGCTCAAACCTGGCGATCCCATCTTTGATTCTGTGCAAAATCATATCATCGGCAGCAATGACATTGCCTTGCATGCCGCGAAAGAACAAGCAGAAGCACAGGGCTTTGATACGGAGATTTTATATTCGGGTTTACAGGGGGAAGCACGGGAGGTGGGGGGGATGCTTGCCCGCGAACTCAAAAAGCAAATTGCAAAACGTGCGCGTCCGTTTTGCTTGCTTGCGGGCGGCGAAATGACGGTTACGCTCAAGGGCGATGGCAAAGGCGGTCGCAATCAGGAACTGGCGCTCGGTGCGGTGGATGTTCTCCGAGACATGCAGGATGTCATGCTGATCTCGATCGCCACCGACGGCGAGGACGGTCCCACCGATGCGGCGGGCGCGGTCGTGACAGGCGAATCCGCTCAAAGGGCGGAAAGGCTTGGGCTGGATGCGGCAGGTTATCTATCCAGAAATGATGCGTACGCCTATTTTGCAGAACTGGATGATCTGCTCAAGCCCGGTCCCAGCGGCACGAACGTCAACGATCTGGTTTTCTGCTTTGTGTTTTGATAACGTAAAGAATCAAGCCTTTGTTGACAATCCCCGCCGGATCGAGATCACGGTCATCGCCAGAAAGAGCAGGATGGCGGCTTCGTTCAGCAGTCCGCCCCACATGCGCCCCACCTGCCAGTTGGCATAGTTTGAGACCAACCGCAGGGCGAGCGATGCGTGCAAAAGGATCAAGTGGATGTAGAACGACGATTGGAAATTGATCGGCACACCGAGGATGGCGGGGAAGATGATCGGTGCGTGACCGAAGATCATCGAGAAGACAAAGCCGACGAAAACGGCATGAAGCACCGCATCATATCGCGGACCTGCCGCCTGCGCGCCGAGCCCCAGGCTTAATCCGCCGCCGATGCCGAGCCAGATCAACCCGAGCGCGAGGCACCACGCGATGTAGCGAGTGAGCGGAAGTCTATGATTCAAGTTCCGCCAAGCGATGTCATTTGGGATGGACCAGAGCGCAAGCAGCAGCAACCCAAGTCCGCTTAGGCGCGTGCCCAGTTGTAAATTCCATGCGGCGGTGACAACGCCCGCCAGTAACACAAGCGCGATGCCGCCAAATAGAATCTGCTGTTTCCGCGTGGGACGTAACACGCGGCTGAGTTCCAGCCGTTCGCCAGCAATGGTCAGCACGAGGAATGCCTGCCAGAACAAAACCACTTGAAAGATTTGCCATCCGAACAGCCAGAGCAGGTTGCCGACGAACCACGTCAACGCGCCGACCAACATGGTGACCGTGTGCAGGGCGAATTCGCGGCGTGTGATCTCGGTCAGGATGGCGACCCCGCCGAGGCTGGCAAGTGTGAGCAGGATCGGTCCCACGGGCAGAGTCCGCACAAGGAGGGTGACCAACCAACCTAGTCCTGCCAGAAGCGGGGCGAGGTACATCCACTTTTGCTTCATCGCTACCGCGCGTTCGAGCGTGATCAACGTCCCTAAAAATCCAGAGATCATCAGCGGACCGTGGAGCATGGCGAGGGAAGGTGTCAGCGCGGGCAGTTGCCAGCCGAGGCGCATGAGACCCGCCCACAATCCCGCAAGCAGGGCGAGGATGGCGAGGATGAGAAAAGGAAGATGCTTTCGATTGGGCATACGGCGATTAAACCACAAAGCGGACTTCTGTCACAGTAATTATCCGAACTGTCTTGTACAATCAGGCCATCCAAAACAGGAGATGACCATGTTCAGAAAGTTCTTCATTTACCTTGTTGCCTTCGGGATGCTGTTTCCATTGACTGCTGTTTTTGCAAAGGGAAATTTCGATTACATCACCGTGAAGGGACCGGGCATCACGGGCGAGATCAACATCACCAACCCCGCGCTGACCGAGGACTTCTTTGCCTTTGCCGATTTCACGCAGGGGGAAGTCCCGCCGCCATCTGACCCCGGGCAGGGTTATAAAGTTATTCGCGTTTATCTTGAAACCGTGGATGACAAGCCCGCTGCCCGTCTTTTCGATCAGTTGCATTACTATCCCTACACAGGCTATGTCTTTTATGACGGATTAGTGGAAGGCGCATCCGAATATGACGGAAAATGGTACGCCGCCAACCCCGCCGCGGATGCGCCCTTCCGCGCTGTGTTGGCTGAACGCGCGCGCCTCAATTGGATTCCGCTGGCGGTGTTGCTGGTGATACTGGCGGGGTTTTACATTGCATATTTGAAAAAGTAGGTCACGCTTCAAGCGTGACCTGCAAAATTATCTCAATACAAACACATCCGCATTTTCATCATACGCAAGGATAAGCGTCCGCCCTTTTTCGAAATTGACTTCCCCCACATAGGCGGAACGGAAATCCCCATCATCATCCTTGATGAGAACTTCAACTTGATATGTGCCCGGCGTGATCTCCAAAAATTCCAATGCGGAGATGCGTCCGTTGCCGCTCAACCCTGATGGCTTGTACGTTTCATCGAGGATGATATCGCCGTTCAAAAGCACGCGTACCGAGATGGGGAAATGCGTGCCGCCGAAAATCTTCTCCGCATCCGCACCTTCGGGCAGGGTCACGCCTGCGGGAATATTCGCCGCTGAAATCTTTCCACGCGCATCCACCGCCACGCGCAACGCGCTCCCTTCTGCCGCTTGCATACTTGATGGAATATCCAACGGCAATGCAAGCGCGAACATGCCAAGCAAAAGGATCGTCCCGAACAAGCCGCTCACCAAAGATGGAATCAACCTGCTCCGCTCTTTCACGGGCGGCAGGGCGGGCGGACGTTTCCCATTTTGATTTTTATGCAGGTCATTCAAAAACGTTTCCACCGCCTTCGCGTCGCCAGGCGTGGTCTCCAGCCAGTGCAAGCCCTCACGCACGAGCGCAGGTCGCAGGTGCAGGCGGCTGGCGATCCAATGCGCGTCTTCGCGGTACACGCCGTCATCATATGGATGCGCAAGGATGATAACATCGCGCGCGCCTTCGTTCTCGAGTTTTTTGATCCACTCGATATTGACAGCCCCCGCAGATGGCAACACCGCCGTGATAACGCGCGCCGCTTCATTCTCCCCCCAACTTGATACGGATACCGGATGGTTCTCCCCGCTGACGTTCAATCCCGCGGGCAGACCGCCCAATGCTTCGTCGCGGTGACTGGCAAACAAAACCGTGACAGGATTGCCTTCGTTCTTCTCACGATGCAGGGCGCCTTTGACCGCGTTGAAGACCTGCTCATTGTTATAACCGCCGACCAGATCAATTGCATCGGTGGGACATGACCCCACGCAGATGGCGCATCCCGTGCATTGCGCGGCGTTGATGATGGCAAGTTTGTGATAGCCTGAATCATCGTCTCGGTCCACCATGCGGATGGCGTCGAACGGACATTCGGCATAGCAGATATTGCATCCCGTACACTTCGGATCGGTCACAGAAGCAGGTCCGAGGTCCCGACCCGAGGCGAGCCAGGGCAGCAGGAACAACGTCCCGCCGACGAGGATCGCCAATCCCCAAAAAATCAAATTACCCCATGTATCTATCAATGGAAGGAAGCCGAGATAATAGGCGTCCATCGGCGTGGAAGAAACCATCCTGGATAAATCCGCAGGCGCGGCGGATTGGGCGGGTTTGATGAGCGAGAGGATGACCAGCCCGGTGATGGCTTGCACGCTGATCCAGCGCGGCGACCACCAACGCGCGCGCGAAAGCCGCAGCCCGTGGATGTAAATGCCGAGGAAACCGATCAACGGCAGGAAGATGTGCAGGAAAAGGATGATGACGAAGTTCGAGAACGTGCGCGATTCGATGTCCGCGGCGACGTAGGTGAGCCCCGACGTGCCCGCGATGGTGTTCATCATGTACTCGGTCATCCACTGCGCGCGCTGATCCCAGATCAGCCAGTAGCCGAAGGTTCCAGTAAGCCAGACGCCAGCCAGCATGATCCAGCCGCTCGTCCATGCCAGCCAGCGTTGCCCCCAGTAGCGGTCACTGAACAGCATCTTGAACAGGTGCAAAACGATGAGCAGGATCATCGCATCGGACGAATAGCGGTGGATGCTGCGCATCAGCGAGCCAAACCAATTGGAATCGATCTTCTCAACAGTGGCGTACGCGACATCGAGACCGGGGCGGTAAATGGCGGTGAGGTAAATGCCCGTGCCGATCAAGACCAATAGCATGAAGATGGTCAGCG
>CAYPHR010000246.1:0-4848 GCA_964410375.1 uncultured Anaerolinea sp.
ACCGACACCCACTGCCATCTTGATTACCACAAATTCAACGCCGACCGCGCGGATGTGATCCGGCGCGCGAACGAAGCGGGGGTGGTCAAAATTCTGGTTCCAGGACTCCACCACAGGTCCAGTAAAGAGGCGGTGAAGCTGGCAGAATCAAATCCGGGCGTGTATGCGGCGGTCGGGTTCCATCCCACCGATCTGGATGAGTTTTCCGATAGTACTTTCCAAAAGGTGAAAGAACTGGCAAAACATCCCAAAGTGGTCGCCATCGGCGAGATCGGCATTGACTATTACTGGGTGAAGGAACCCGAAAAACGCGCCTTCCAGCATGATGCTTTGAAAAAGCAATTGCAATTCGCAAAAGAAGTGAACAAGCCTGTCGTCATCCACATGCGCGAGGAAGGAGATGCGTGGTTCGGAGAGGCTTCGGTGGACCTGCTTGAAATCTTGTCGGAGTGGCATCGCGGACTGAGCGGCGGGCTGGCGGAACAGCCCGGCGTACTGCACTCGTTCAACGGCACGCTCGAAACTGCCCAAAAGGGACTGGACCTGAATTTTTACATCGGCGTCACGGGACCTGTCACCTACAAGAACGCCGAGCAAAAGCGTGAAATCATCAGACAACTTCCGCTCGAAAAAATCCTCATCGAAACCGACGCGCCTTTTCTCGCTCCCGTTCCCCAACGGGGCAAACGAAACGAACCTGCCTTTGTTTGTCATATTGCTGATAAAATAGCAGAAATCCATTCCAAAAGCCCTGCGGAGATCGCCGCCATCACCACCGCCAACGCGGAACGGCTCTTCGCATGGGGAGACTGATTTGAACGCGGTAACTTTTCTATCACCTGTCACACAAGAAATCAAACTCGTTGAAGAACGAATGCGGGCACAGGCGGATGAGTCGCATCCTGACCTGCGCGCCGCCTTGGAACATTTGCTGGCGGCGGGAGGCAAACGCATCCGTCCCACCCTCAGCCTGCTCGTCGGAAACATGCTGGATGCCCCGCTGGAGAAACTCGTCACGCTCGGCGCGGCAGTCGAACTGCTGCACACCGCCACCCTCGTCCACGACGACCTGATCGACGGCGCGCTGTTACGGCGCGGGATGTCCACGCTCAATGCGCGCTGGTCACCGCCCGCCACCGTACTGACCGGCGACTTCCTGTTCGCGCGCGCCGCCAAACTCGCCGCCGAAACCGACCACCTGCCGCTGATGAAATTGTTTTCTGAAACGCTGGCGGTCATCGTCAACGGCGAACTGACTCAGATGTTCACATCGCGCGGGCTGGTCAACCGCGAGAACTATTACAAACGCATCTACGCCAAAACCGCCTCCCTGTTCGAGATGACCTCCCGCGCAGCGGCAATGGTCAGCCCGGCGGATGAGGCGGTGACCGAATCCATGCGCGTGTTCGGCTACGAAGTCGGCATGGCATTCCAGATCGTGGACGACATCCTGGATTTCACCGGCGACCAGAACGCTGTCGGCAAACCGCTCGGCTCGGACCTGCTGAACGGCTTGGTCACGCTCCCCGCCATTTACTACGCTGAAGCCAACCCGGACGACCCGAACATTCAGTCCCTGCCCAATGGCGGCTGGACCAACACCGAGCACATGACCCGCCTCGTGGAGGACATCCGCACCAGTGATGCGTCCAAGCAAGCCATGCTGGAAGCGGAGGGACACGTATACCGCGCGCTCACCTGCCTGCATTCCATGCCCGCCTGCGCCGAGCGCGACGCGTTGGAAAATCTGGCGAGATATATTGTGGATAGAAAAGTGTAAAACCTTTGGACCGCGGAGTACGCAAAGAAAAAACAGCCTTTTCTTCGCGATCTTTGCGCTCTTGGCGGTAAAGAGTTTTCCCCATGCCCAGCCCTAAAAAACCCTTTCGTTTCAATGTTGGATTTATCATCCACGAAGAAGTCGGCTACAAGCACGACTTCCCGTTCGCGTTCGATTCGATCACCCTCGGCGATGACCTTGAACTGCGCAACTTTGAAGGCATCATCAATGTCGGCAAAACGCCGCAGGGATTGATCGTGCAGGCGGATTTCTCCGCGGAAACCACGCTGGAGTGCGTCCGTTGTTTGACAGAATTTGACACGGAACTGGACTGGTCTTTCACCGAGCTGTACGCCTTCGACAAACGTTCGATCACCGACTCGGGATTGCTCCTCCCCGACGACGCCCACCTTGATATGGCGGTCTTGCTGCGCGAATATGCCCTGCTGGAGATCCCGATCAGCCCGGTCTGCAAGCCTGATTGCAAAGGACTCTGCACCGAGTGCGGTCAGAACCTGAATGAGAAGGATTGCGGTCACCGCCCCGCCGAGTCCGATTCTCCCTTCGCAAAGTTGAAGGATTTGTTGTAAAATACGCCCATGATGTTCAAATCCGCTTTCCCAATGGTGCCAATGACCATGGCCATGCAAATGGAAATGTTCCCCTGCGCCAAGTGGAAAGCACGTTAGATCGTCGTACCTAAAAAAACGGGCTGTCCATTCCGCGGACAGCCTTTTTGTTTGAAATTTACAATGTCATTGCGAGGGCTGTCGGTTGAGTAGCCGCAAAACGGTATATCAAAACCACAGCCCGAAGCAATCCCCTAATAACTGGAGATTGCTTCGGCGAAAGAGCGTCGCCTCGCAATGACATAGGAGAAACACCATGACCGAAACCATTTTAGTCGCTGTCGCCTGGCCCTACGCCAACGCTGAAATCCACGTCGGCAATATCACCGGCTCCCACCTGCCCGGTGACATTTTCGCCCGCTATCATCGCCTGAAAGGAAACAAGGTGCTGATGATCACCGGCACCGACTCGCACGGCACGCCTGTCACCATGAGCGCAGACAGGCTCGGCAAACCCGTCGAGGAAGTGTACAAGTCCTTCCATGAAGGCTTCATTGAGTTGTTCCAGCAACTTGGCATCACCTACGACCTGTACACCACCACCCACAGCGACAACCACTTCAAGGTCTCGCAGGCGATGTTCCTTGCCCTGCAAAAGAACGGATTCTTATTCCGCGAGTTCAGCAAGCAGTGGTACTCCCCCAGCGCGGAAAAATTCCTGCCCGACCGCTACGTGGAAGGGACCTGCTACATCTGTGGTGACGAGAACGCCCGCTCCGATCAGTGTGACAAGTGCGGCAACGTGCTGGAGCCCGAAAAACTCATCAACCCGCGCGCAAAGACCGGCGACGGCGCGCTTGAATTGCGTGACACCGAGCATTTCTATCTCGATCTCTCCAAACTGGAACCGGACGTGAAGAAATTCCTGCAATCGCGTTCGGGTCACATGCGCGACACGGTCTTGGGCGAATCGCTGCGCAAGATCGAAAGCGAAGGCTTGAAAGCACGCTCCATCACCCGCGACCTTGATTGGGGCATCCCCGTCCCGGTGGATGAGCCGCAATGGAAGACCAAAGTGTTGTACGTGTGGTTCGAAGCCGTCATCGGCTATCTCTCCGCTCCGATCGAGTGGGCACAACTCGCAGGTCAGAAAGAAGCGTGGCGCGAGTGGTGGATCAACCCCGAAGCGAAGCAATTCCACTTCATCGGCAAGGACAACATCTTCTTCCATACGTCGCAGTGGCCCGCCGAGTTGATGGGCGCGGGCGGTTCGTTCATGGAGTTCTTCTCGGGCGAACAAAACGCGCCGCTCATCCTGCCGTTCGATGTGCCTGCCAACCAGTTCATGAACCTTGAAGGAGAGAAGATCAGCGGTTCGCGAAATTGGGCGGTGTGGGGACGCGACGCGCTTACCCGCTACGACCCCGACGCCATCCGCTATTACCTGACGGCGAACATGCCCGAGGCAAAAGACAGTGATTGGGATTGGGCGGAGTTTGTGGCGCGCAACAACAACGAACTCGTGGCGACGTGGGGCAACCTTGCCAACCGCGTGCTGTCGTTCTGTTATAAACATTGGGAAGGTCAAGTGCCGGATATAGACCCCGCCTCGCTTCGCAACTCCGACCTGAGCCTGCTCGCCACCATTGAGGCGGGATTCAACACCGTCGGCGCGGAGTTCGAAGCCGTGCGCCTGCGCTCTGCTTTGAGTGAAGCAATGAAACTCGCCACCGCCGTCAATCAGTATCTCGATGTCAACGCGCCGTGGAGCGCGGTGAAGACCGACAAAGACGCCGCTGCGAAGACCATCTACACCGCGCTGAAAGCGATTGACTCGCTCAAGGTCATCTTCGCGCCATTCCTGCCGTTCACATCACAACGCCTGCATGGATTCTTTGGTTACGAAACGCCACTGTTCGGCGAGCAATTCACCGAAGATGTGACCGATTCGCTGGGAACGCACAAGGTGTTGGGATATAAAGGTGTTGAAGGCATTCAATGGAAACCTAGCGACTTGAAACCCGGACAGAAATTAAATCAGCCAGGTCCGCTGTTCAAAAAGTTGGAACCCGCCGTCATCGAAGAAGAGCGTGGACGATTAGGAAAGTAAAAAAACAAAACTCGGATGTCATGATGACATCCGAGTTTATTAGTCTGCAAGTCGGTAAATTCTAACCATATCAAACCAGGGTCAACCGGGGTTTCTTCCATTACTTATTTTTCGAAGAAAGCTATCAACTTCACTTTTTCTGTTTAATATAATAATATCGTAATTTTCTTTATGTTTTCTAATCATGATATTAAGATCAACACCTTCCTTTAAATGAAAATTCCAGATTGACTTTAGAAATTCAAAGCTAATCCTATCTGGACATCCATCTGCTATAAGAGGAGGCTTTTTCAATAAATACAAAAGGCGACGCAGTATTACTCTCCATAAGCAAACGTATCTTGAGAAATTCAACAATACGACAATATCTGATTTTTTCAGCCTGTGTT
>CAYPHR010000247.1:0-4827 GCA_964410375.1 uncultured Anaerolinea sp.
CTTGTATCCCCTGAATGAAAATTCGCCACGCTGAAACGACTCGCTGATCTCCTGCGCGGCGATCACGCCGTAGCCCAGCGCCATGCTGATCCCTTCGCCGAAGATCGGATCCGCGCCGATGGCATCGCCGACCAGCAATACGCGCGGAACGGATGCCTTGTTCCACGGGCTGTACCAGCGGATGGGGTGACCTTTGATCTCGTAGTCGTTCAGGTCAAAACCGAGACGTTTCATTTCTTCGGCGAGCGGTTCTTTGAGCGCGGGGCGTTTCTGGTCGGCAAGCAGATTGGTGTCGTAGATGCCCCAACAGCGCATCGGCTGACCTTTGACCTGCGTGGGGAAATCCCATACATACCCTGCGATGTTTTCAGGGACTGCAAAGAAATCGAAATAAGCCACGTCATTGCGAGCGGTGTTTTTCTCCGAAGCGATCTGGTTGTTGGCGTTTGAGATTGCTTCGCTCGTATTCGCAATGACAGAGTAACTTGGAGTTATGACTTCCAATACACGCGCGGTATAAACAGGTTCATTCGGGAAGATGCAGCGGCGTGTAACACCGTTCGAGCCGTCCGCGCCGACGACGATGGCGGCACGAAATTCGCCTTGGTTTGTTTCCACAATTACGCAGTCTTCAAGCGGTTGGACGTTTTTTACAATATTCCCCTCTCTAATCTCTATTCCTCTGTCCATTGCCTTTTTTGCCAGCCAGTGGTCGAACTCGTCACGGCGGATGACGCGGATGGCGTGACGCCTCGGCACGCGGACAGCAAGCCCCTTGCCCTCAAAATCGAAGCGGACGTTCGACGCATCCACATGCGGGACTTCGCGCGCATCCAGCCCGAGGCGTTCGAGGATGATTTCGGCGTCGATGACCAGCCCGCCGGCGCAGAGCTTCAGGCGCGGATAATGTTCCTTTTCGAGAATCAGGATGCGGCGAGTCAGATGCGGGGCGATCTTTGCCAGATGCAGCGCGGTGGAGAGTCCACTCGGTCCGCCGCCGAGGATCAAGATATCCTTTTCCATCTGTCAATTTTGCCATAAAAAGGCGCAGGTCGGATTGGGAAATCCGACCTGCTTGACAAGGAGGAGAAAATGCTTGTTCAATCCGCCGCGGCGGGCGCCGGGACCGGTGATGCTTTTCCGCGCCAGAAGAATGCCCAGTACATGACCACGGAGATTGTGTAGAGAATGATCGTGCCGATGAATGGAGGACCGAAGCCGTATTTGACCTGCAGCCAGCCGCTGATGGTGGGGCTGAACGCCCAGCCAAAGTTCCATGCCATGCTGGTCAGGCTGGCGACCGTGGCGCGGGCGGACGGGTCCACATGCTCCATGATGAAGGTTTGATAGACGGGGCTGCTCATGTTCATCAGCGCGAGGCGGACGTAGTAGGTTGCCGCGCCGACCCAGAAGATGGGCGAGAAGCCTAACAGGATGAGGAAGGGGATCGAAAGTGCCTGTGAGATGACGACAAGTTGGATCTTGCCTGTCCGTTCGGCGAGCGGCGGGGCGAGCAGGAGTCCGATAGCCATGGCGAGCGAACCCCAGGCGAAAAGCGTGCCGATGACGGGGTCGGGCTGGTTGTGCACCACGCGGAAGAAGACGTTCATGAAGGGCATGATCAGCCCTGCGCCGATGGATGTCAGCAGCATGGGCAGGATCAGTTTGGTCAACAGGACCGGTTGCTGAGCGGCGTATTGGAATGGAGCAAACACGGCGCGCTGACTGCGCTCCAGTTTGGGAGCTTTGAGGAAGATCAGCGGGATGACGGCGAGTCCCGCGCCGATACCCATGATGAAGATGGAATTTCCATAGGCAATACTGCTGGTTGCGGATGCGCCTTGCGCCTGCCCGATCCAGGTGGGGAGGTAGCCGCCGATCCAACTGCCGGCGGAAGCCATGGTCATTTGCAATCCCTGACCAAAACTGAAGAGGTAGGTGCGTTCCCGTTCGTCGCTGTTCTCCATCAGGAAAGGCGACATGGTCACGCCTGCCAGGCTTTGCGCGATGCCCGAAAGGACGTTCATGGAGTAGAACATCGTCTCGGTCTGCCAGACTGCCATGGCGAGGATGGAAACTGCCAACAATACACCTGAAAGGACAAGCGAAGATTTTCGTCCGAGCATGTCTGCGAGGTAGCCCATGGGCAGGGCGACGATCAACGCAACGAAACTGCTGGTGGTGATGAGGTTGCCGAGCAGCGCCTCGTCGAAACCGAGGCTGAGGACGTAGAAATTGAACAGCAGGCGGAACACGCCCATCACCGCGCCGGTGATGATGACGTTGAGGAGATAAAGCCGCGCATTCGGTTTGAAGGCGCGGATGTGGGAACCGTAGTCGCTTAGGATGCGAAACGGTTTGAAGTTTCGTGAAGTTTTTTCTTCCATGGCGTTTCTTTTATTCGGGTTCTTTTTCCAAAAAGGCTTTCATATTTGCGCAAACTGCATCAAGCGCTTGTTTGCGGATGGCATAGCGTTTTTCGTCGTTTTTGAAGGACAGTTCCACCAGGCTGGCGAGGCGCAGTTCGCTTAAGTGGTGCGTCACGGTCGGCGGGCGGAGCTGCAGTTTGCGGGCGATCTCGGAGGGTGTCAGGCTTTCATGGGAAAGATAATAAAGGATCTTCAGGCGGGTGGGGTCGGCGAGAGCTTTCAGTGATCGCACAAGCCCGTCTGGCACGGTCTCGCCGGGGATGACGGACATATCCGCGGGGCGCGTGCCAAAAAGCAGGAGCATGTTGTTATTGTCGAGCTTTTCGAAGAAGACCAGCGGAGTGGTCCAGAAGGCGGGGGCGATGATGAGATTGGTTGTCCGGAAATCATCGTCCAATTTGACACCCTGTGAGAGTTCAATGAAAAGCTCGTCTACACTTAATCGGGAGGCAAGATCCTGGGCTTTTTCCAGACCAGCTTTGAGGACAGGTTCGACGCGTTTTTCCTCTTCCTCGAAAAATGCCTGATAGTATGCCTGAATGGCGGAAAGGAATCCTTCGCCAAGTTCTTCGGGGCGGCTCCACCAGTCAAGGCAGCGTTCAATGGCGTCCCGTTTTAGTCCGCCGTGTTTTTTGTGGAAGGACTTGTAGAAATAGTCGCTGTCTTCAGGAGTCCATTTTCCTTCCGAAGCGACCCGGATCATGATCTCGTTAAAGCGCGCGTGTTTTTCACCATCCTCCGGGTTGTCGTATTCGAATTCTTCGTACACCCTTTGGAGTGTGAGCATCCGTTCGGCGGGAGCGATCTGTTTCAACGCCCACAGGGCGGTGATGGCATCTTTCGGGTCGGGGAGGGAAGCGAGCCATTTGAGCGGCACGCCCGTGATCGGGTAGACCTCCTCCAGCAGTTTGCGTTCAGCCGCCGGTATCCGTGAGCGGACGCCGGCGGCATAGGATGGGCGGATTCCGAAATAAGCCGGTTCGTGCAAGACGTGCAGACTGATGAACAGTTCGTAGGCTGTGCCAAAATCCCAGGATACGGCGGGGGATACGGTTTGAGTTTCGGTCAGGATTTCCATGAAGTTCCTCGGTCTGCTCCGCGATTATTTTGTAGCTGTCAGTTTTCTGCCGATGGAGATCAGCGTGTCGCCGGTGTTCTTGTCGATGGTTTCGTTAAAAGGCGGCACGTGTTTGAAGAGCGTCCCAAGCGTGACCAACACTTGCCCGGTCTGCCGGGTAAAGATGCTGCGGGACGTTTCCGCATCAGCGGAGCGGGTGGTTGTGTACATGGTTTGTTCCTCGATCAAGCAATCACAAGTATGAGTAGACATGGTTACCTCTCTCCTGAATAAAACAATTCGTTAGGCAGATGCCTTTGTTAGACCAATGTCTAATTAGATAATAGTCTAAGTTAGACGGTTTGTCAAGAGGCAATTTCCACGAGATTTCCATTGAAACCTGTCTTTGCCTGTATAATTTTCAAATCTTTGACTGGACAGTCGCCGCTTTAGTGAAAGGACCAACATGGCACGTAAAATCCTGACCGGCACGTTGATCATAGTAAGTTCGTTACTGCTTCTCTTAAGTGTTGTGGGAATTGTTCTTGCCTGGGTCTATAACGAGCCGCTGACCCGCCAGGCGGTCGAAAGATTGGGGGAAATTGACGCGGAACTGGATCAGGTGGAAATCACCCTGAAGAATTCACGGGTGGAATTGGAGCGCACCCTGCGCATCGTCAATGCGACCGAAGAGGCGTTGAACAAATTCACCTTGAACGACCCTCAAGCCTTTTTCGAAAATGTCCAATCCACGCTGGATGACAAACTCGTCCCTGAACTGGAGACGGCACGGGGGAGGCTGATCTCCGCGCGGGACACGCTCGAACGCCTGCGCGTCACGCTCTTCGGCTTGAACTTGATCCCGTTCCTGCAAATTAACATCCCCGACCAGATCCTGACAGACCTGATCGACTCCGCCGATTCCCTGAACGATGAGATCGGCAATGTGAGTCAACTCGCTGAACAGGCATCCACATTCCTTGACGATGCATCCTACCTGCTGGGCGGCGATTTCACAAAAACGCGCGACAGCCTTGAGTTCTTTCTGGCAGAGATCGATGTGTATGAAACGAAGGTGGCGGGCTGGCGCAGTCAGGTCGCGGACTTGACCGCTTCGATCCCCGTCTGGCTTGACCGCGCATCCCTCGGCTTGACGGCTTTTCTGCTCTGGTTCGGATTCTCCCAAATGGGGTTGATCCTGCACGGCTTGAGCCTGAGGCGGGGGGATGATCCGCTCGAGGTGGTGAGGGAAACCTTCAAGTCAAAAAAATCAGGGTGAGGTGATGTTACGGCTGTACTCCCAGTTCTTGTAATGCCTGTACGGCAGGGAACCAGTTCGCG
>CAYPHR010000248.1:0-4787 GCA_964410375.1 uncultured Anaerolinea sp.
GTCCTGCCCGGCGACGATCTGGTCTACAAGCGTTGTGGCAACTTCCGTTTCTTCACCATGTTTCTCAGGAGCGAGAGCGAGCGCTGTCCCTGAGAAAAGGATCATGGAAAAGGCAGCCAGGCTTGTCGTCCAGATCATGAGGCGGGTGTTGTCTCTGAAAACGAAGAACAGGATGTAGGCGATCAATGGGATGGCGATCCCGGAGATGGTTTGCAGTATTCCAAGCAGGTTTGAGCCGTCTTCAGAGACGGTGGGCACTTCGGATGTGATGGTCAGCAGGACGATGCCGACGACCATGATGGTCATAATGGAGATGGGCAGCATGCGTTTGCTGTAATGGCGGCGCGGACTTTTTTCGATGAAGGGCAGAAGCGTGAGCACGCCGAGGGCTATGCCGGGGACAAGGACGGTGGCGAGCCATTCGATCTTGCCAATGAGCGGCAATTGACCGTACAGCGCGAGGAATTTGAAGAGGAAGAGGAAGTACCATTCCGGGCGCGGCAGATAGGATGTATCGCTGGGGTCGGCTTTGGCTTCAGCGGGGATGCCGACGAAGGTCGCCAGCAGGATGAGCAGGACGAAGACGCCCAGCGACATGATGAGGTCTTTGAAGATGGTGTCGGGCCAGAAACGCTCGCCCTTATCGAGCTGGCGTTCGTAGCGTTCGTTGATCTGTTTTTTGGTTTCGTCGTTCATCGTTAATCTTCCTTGGTTGGGAAGTGCGATTCGCCGTGTTTGATGATGAGGTAGAGATGCACCCCAATGAGGGCGGCGAGAATGGCAGGGATGATCCAGATGTGGGCGGCGAAGAAACGCTGCAGGGTGAGCGCGCTGAGTTCGGGTCCGCCACGCAGGGCTTTGAGGATGAAATCCCCGACGAAGGGAACTGTGCCTGCGATCTGTGTGCCAACGGTGGTTGCCCAGTATGCCTTCTGATTCCAAGGGAGCAGGTAGCCGGTAAAGCCCATGCCGAGCGTGGTCAGGAACAAGCCGATGCCGATCAGCCAGGTCAGTTCGCGGGGGTATTTGAAGGAGGCGGTATAGAACACACGCAGCATGTGGATGAAGACGAGCAGTACCATCAGGGTCGCACCCCAATGATGAATGCCGCGGATCAGCCAGCCGAAGGCGACGCCTTCCATGATGTAGGTGATGGAGTCGTAGGCGTGGTCAGGCGAGGGCGTGTAATAGACGGTCAGGAAGATACCCGTAAGTCCCTGCACAATGAAGAGGAATAGGCTGGCAGAGCCGAGCGTGTTCCACCAATTGGTCTTTGGTTCGGGGCGGTCGAGCAGGTTGGTGTAGAGGCTGTCAAAGCCGAGGCGTTCATCGAGCCAGGCGTAGATGGTTTTCCACATGGATCAGCCCTCCTTGAAGAATATTTCGATGATGCCGTCTTCGGTGAGGCGGTGTTGGTCGAATACGAACAGGTCGTGCGGGGGAGGTCCGCTCAACACTGCGCCTTCGATGTCGAATGCGGCGTCGTGACAGGGGCAGAGATACGCATTGGCTTCAGCCGACCAGTTGACGGTGCAGGCGAGATGCGTACAGCGGCTGTTGAGGATGAGCAGGTCGTCGGGCGAGTCCGATTTGCGGACGGCGTATCCGCCGAAACTGCTGGCTGTCCGTTCCCAGCCGTTGACCTGGACGCGTGTGAATGAGAACGGGTAAGGGGTGCCGACTTGCATGTCATCGAATTTACCGATGGGGATCCACGCTTCCTTGCCGCCCTCGCGCAGGGCGGGGTCGATCAAGTAGTAGATCGCGGGCAGACCGATCACTGCTCCGATCAATCCTCCAACAATTCCCGTCGTCACCTTGATGAAATCACGGCGGGATAGTTCATGTGAATCAGACATATGCGCCTCCTTGGACGATTGTTTGCGCTTGTCGAAGCTGATCATGAATAAAGAAGGGGCTTGTACGTTACAAGCGGCGTGAATTGGATTATAAAGGTCTTTGTCCGCTTTTTTGAAGGATGGCGGATAACGAAATCACTAGGATGTTTGTCACTTTTCATTGTTCGCGATTTCACTTTCTTTTGCGATTTAAGAGGTTAGAGAGTAAAATAGGCGCAGTCATCACAAAATCGACGGGAGACAAGCGGGTGATCTTCCAAAGAAAAGTCATACGGAGGCATAGATGGGCTTGAAACGAAATGTCAGCCTTTCGGCGGGGTTGCGTTATAAGGGACCGTCAGGCTACCTGACCTATATCCTGCACCGCATTGGCGGGCTGGGCATGGGCATCTTCATCACTGTGCACATTCTGGCGTCGTTCGTTGGCGGCAGGTTCGGGGGATTTTTGAACGGCATCTATCAAAACTGGGCGTTCCAGATATTCATTTTCTTCTGCGTGTTGTTCCATGCCATCAACGGGCTGCGCATCACCATTCTGGACCTGTGGCCCAAACTGCTCGACTATCAAAAGGAAGCCATCTGGCTCGAGTGGGCGGTGTTCATTCCGCTGTTCGGCATTTCGGTCTTTGTAATTCTCAACACGGCGTTCGGAGGCTGACATGGCGACGAAATCGAGAAGACTCTCCCTTAAAGAGCGCGGATTGACGAACTTTGAAGCCATCATGTGGATCTTCACCCGCCTCTCTGCCTTAGCCATATATGGTCTGATCCTCGTGGGCATTATCGGCGCCTTGATCATGGGTGCGCGCAACCAGATGAACTTCGCGGACGTGATGCGCTGGGCGTTCATGCCGAACGTCTATCATGTGCAGAGCACGGATGTGCCCGATCTGGACATCTGGTCCAACCCGTTCTGGCTGTTGACCGCCAGCGCGCTTTTGCTGGTCGCGACGGCACATGGCGTGCACGGTCTGGTCGTGATCGCCGATGATTACATCGCAAGTTCCGGCGGGCGCAAGTTCGTGCGTTTCCTGAGTATTGTGATGATGATCGGCGTCAGTATCATGGGTTTATACATTATCTGGACAGCGTAAATTGACCGCAGGCAATGGACGATAGACCGTATCATTGTCCATTGTCCATCGTCAGTATTTTTCAGGAGTAATTCATGGCAAACGTTCATCAATTTGATGTGGTGGTGGTGGGGGCGGGCGGCGCAGGTTTGATGGCTGGCTTGTACGCCTCGCGCACCGCAAAGACCGCCGTCATCAGCAAGTTATATCCCACACGCTCGCATACCGGCGCGGCGCAGGGCGGCATCTCTGCCGCGCTGGGTAACTACGAAGAAGACCGACCCGAATGGCATATGTACGACACCGTCAAAGGTTCCGATTATCTCGGCGACCAGGACGCCATCGAGTTCATGTGTAATGAAGCCATCGACGCGGTCCTCGAACTCGAACATATGGGGCTGCCGTTCGACCGCACGCCCGAAGGCAAGATCTCCCAGCGTCCGTTCGGCGGACATACGAACAACGAAACGGGCAAACCCGTCCGACGCGCGGCACACGCCGCCGACCGCACGGGGCACATGATCCTGCAAACCTTGTATCAGCAGTGCTTGAAGAATAAGGTTAATTTCTTTGATGAATATCAAGTGCTGGATTTCATCATGGTCAATGGAAAAGCCGCAGGCGTGGTGGTGGTGGAACTGGCGACGGGCGAACTGCACACCATCCATGCCAAGGCGGTCATCTTTGCCACGGGCGGACATGGGCGCATTTTCGACGTTACATCCAATGCCTATGCCTACACGGGCGATGGCGCGGCGATCTTGCTCCGTCACGGCATTCCGTTGGAGGATATGGAGTTCTTCCAATTCCACCCGACGGGCATTTACAAACTCGGCATTCTCATCACCGAAGGTGTGCGCGGCGAAGGTGGGATTTTGCTCAATGGGGATGGCGAGCGCTTCATGCCGAAGTATGCACCGACCGTGAAGGACCTTGCCTCGCGTGACGTAGTTTCCCGCGCGATCTACACCGAGATCAAGGAAGGTCGCGGCATCAACGGCTCGAACTATGTCTATCTCGATATCCGCCCGGACAGCGTGAACAAATTCGCTGCGATGGATGGACGCACCAACCCCGACGGTTCGCCCTACACCATTACAGCGGATACCGTCCTGAAGAAGATTCCCGACATTGTGGATTTCTGCCGCGTCTACCTCGGTGTGGATCCGGTCACACAAGTGATGCCGATCCAGCCGACGGCGCATTACACGATGGGCGGCATCCCGACCAATAAATACGGCGAAGTGGTCATTGACGACAAGAACACCGTCCTGCCCGGCTTATACGCGGCAGGCGAGTGTGCGTGTGTATCCGTCCATGGCGCGAACCGCTTGGGGACAAACTCACTCCTTGATCTTGTTGTCTTCGGCAAACATGCGGGACTCAAAGCGGCGGAATACGCGCAGACAGCCGACTTTGAGACTCTGCCTG
Source organism: uncultured Anaerolinea sp. (assembly GCA_964410375.1). Classification (GTDB taxonomy): domain Bacteria; phylum Chloroflexota; class Anaerolineae; order Anaerolineales; family Villigracilaceae; genus Villigracilis. The sequence continues at coordinate 4,364 of CAYPHR010000248.1, forward strand.
GGGACGCAGAAGCAGGCGCGAGGTCCGCGTTTGAAGCGTTGAGAAATGGATCGGGCAAGGAGAACGCATTCGACATTTCCAATGAGATGAAGAAGATCATGTTCGCGGACGTCGGCATTTATCGCAATGAGAAGGACATGCAAGCCGCGTTGGAGAAGGTGCGCGAGTTGAAGGAGCGTTACAAGCAGGTCGGTGTGACCGACACGGGAAAAATTTTCAATACCGAGTTGTTGAACGCCTGGGAACTTGGCAACCTGCTCGAAATTGCGGAAGTGGTGGCGGTGAGCGCGTTGAACCGCAAGGAAAGCCGCGGCGGACATTCGCGCGAGGATTACCCCGACCGTGATGATGCGAACTGGCTGAAGCATACGTTGATCACGAAGAAGGACGACAAGCTCGAGATCAGTTATAAGCCGGTTGTCAT
>CAYPHR010000249.1:0-4769 GCA_964410375.1 uncultured Anaerolinea sp.
AGGTTAACAACGGGTTATGGTTTTGACAGCCGTCCCGCCTCAAACCCGACCTCTGTCCTGTAATCCGCGCTGCGATGTTTATCGCCGATGGTAACGACCATCTCGGAATCGTCGGAAAAGTGCTGCTGACTGGCGGGAAACAAGTCGAAACCACCCCCTTATCAATAAATCACGAGTAAATACGCATAATACAAGATGAATATAGGATCAATACAGGATGAGTACAGGATCAGTACAGGATCACCGAAGGCATTACGCGCACATTCCGTACAAATAACTGGGATTTATCGAGCCAAAGCCTTATAATCTCCTGACTTGAAACGAAGGAGAGAGAGCCTTGAAATACGTCAATTTTGGACGCACAGGCGTGAAAGTCAGCCAACTCTGTTTGGGGTGTATGAATTTCGGCGGCAGGCAGGTCGAGGCGGAGTCGATCCGCATCATTCATCAGGCGCTGGATGCGGGCATCAATTACCTCGATACTGCCAATGTCTACGGGCATGAGCCGCTCAACTTCGAAGTTGGACGCGGCAGGAGCGAGCAGATCGTCGGCAGGGCGCTCAAGGGCGGAAAGCGCGGGCAGGTCTTTCTTGCCACCAAGGTCCATTACGAGATGGGCGAAGACCCAAATGCGCAGGGGAATTCACGCCGGCACATTATCGAACAATGCGACGCCTCGCTCAAGCGGCTGGACACCGATCACATTGACCTGTATCAATTGCACGGAACGAACAACGACATTCCCATTGACGAGAGTTTGCGCGCGCTGGACGACCTGATCCGCGCAGGGAAGGTCCGCTATATCGGCACAAGCGGATTTGCCGCCTGGGAGTTGATGGAAGCGCTGTGGGTCTCGGAGCGAGGCGGATTGAGCCGCTTCGTCAGCGAACAGTCACCGTACAACCTGCTCGACCGGCGCATCGAACGGGAACTGGTCCCGATGCTTCAAACCTATGACATGGCGTTGGTTCCGTGGGCGCCCAGCGCGGGAGGGTTCTTCTCCGATAAATATCAACGCGGCAAAAACGCGCCGGAAGGGTCGAGGTATGAAGCGTTTTGGCGCCGCTTTTACGGGAATGATTTCAACGGCAAAAAGCAGGTGTTCGACCTGCAAGAAATGGTGCTTGAAATGGCGAAGAAAAAGGGCACGTCCGGCTATGCCTTTGCGCTGGCGTGGTGCATGTCCCAACCCGGCGTGACAAGTCCGATCATTGGACCGCGGACATCGGAACAACTCACCGACTCGCTTGCGGCGCTTCAAATCGTCCTGACAGCTGATGAGCACAGCAGGCTGGACCTGCTCTCTCCCCCGGGGTCAGCAACTGTTCCATATCTTGACTATAAAGGAAAACATCTATTCCGCCCGTAAGCAGCGCTGGATCAAGTCGAGTCAAGCAAAACAGAACCCGAAAAAAGGCGGATGTCTTTTCAAACGGGTCTATTTGGGGGATTGAAAACCCGGCGCGCGAGTCGTATACTGGGTTAATCGACCAGCCGGAGAAAAGGAGAGACCATGCACTCCCATCATTCCATTCTTTGCATCACCCCGCCGCACATGCTGAAAGAGATCGCCGAGAACGGCACGCCCGAACAGCGGGCGGTGGCTCAAAGGACACTGCTCGAATCGGACAATATCCGCACGCGGCGCTCTGCATTGGCGGCACGGATCGCCCGGTCTGTGATGTCCGCCCAGGTTACGGGAGGCAAGAACCGGGTCGTCTATGACGCGAAACAGGGTTCGCAGCTGCCCGGGACCAAGGTGCGCGGCGAGGGCGATCCGCCCACATCCGATGCGGCGGTGGATGAGGCATACGACGGCAGCGGCATCACCTACGACCTTTATTTCGACATCTACGGACGCAACTCGATCGACAACAAGGGGCACATCCTGAATTCCACAGTCCATTTCCAAAAGGGCTACGACAACGCCTTCTGGGACGGCAAGCAAATGGTGTATGGCGATGGCGACGAAGACCTGCCCGTCAGCCAGCGGCTGTTCAACCGCTTCACCATCTCGCTCGATATCATCGCCCACGAACTGACGCACGGCGTCACCCAATACGAGGCGAATCTCAACTACTCGAACCAGCCCGGGGCGCTGAACGAATCGATGTCCGACGTGTTCGGCTCGCTCGTCAAGCAATATCAACGCCAGCAGACCGCCGATCAAGCCGATTGGGTCATCGGCGAAGGCTTGTTCACATCCAATGTCAACGGCGTCGGCATCCGCTCGATGAAAGCGCCCGGCACGGCATATAACGATCCCGTGCTCGGCAAGGACCCGCAGCCCGCACACATGAAGGACTACGTCAGCACCATTCAGGATAACGGCGGCGTGCACATCAACTCGGGCATCCCGAACCACGCCTTCTACGTCGTTGCACGCGAACTCAGCGGTTTCGCATGGGAGAAAGCCGGGCGCATCTGGTACAAGGCACTGACCGAAAAACTCACCACCACTTCCAGTTTTGCCGACGCCGCCAACCTGACCTTCCAAGCCGCCACCGAGATCTACGGTCCGGGCAGCCTCGAGGAACAAGCCGTCAAATTCGGCTGGGCGGAGGTCGGCATCACGGTCGGCGAACCGTCCACGAACGAAGGTTGTTTCTCCGCCGCCATGCGCGCATTGGGGTTGAAATGATGCGCCTGCATTTTGAACGCACGGGCGGCTTCATGGGGCGCACGATCAGCCTCGATCTTGATCTGAACGACCTCTCCCCGCCTCAAGCGGAAGTCCTGCGCCTGCTGCTGGACAAGGCGAATTTTCTCGGTCTGGAGGAGGAGACTCCCGCCTCGGACCCTGCCCGTGATGTATTCAACTACCTGATCATGGTCGAAACCGACGACATCCGTCACACCGTCCGCACCAGCGATGTGGACATGCCGACCGCCCTGCGTCCGCTGATCGAGGAGTTGAACCAACTCGCCCGCACGCTGCCCGCCAGATGAAATCCCGCCGCCACAAGCACCAACTCTGTGCTATAATCCGCGCCACGATGTCAAAGCAGACCCACTTCGCCAATAACGACAATAACAACGATAATGACGATCCCCGAATCGTTGGGCGAAGCTTTGCTGGTTAACGGATACGAAAGTCAAACCAAATCGCCCGACGCGAATGCGCAGGGCGATTTTTTATATACATCATCATCCCGTCATTGCGAGGAGCCATTCTTTGGCGACGAAGCAATCGTATGAATAAGTTGGAGATTGCTTCGGGCAAAGAACAAGAGTGCCCTCGCAATGACAAAAGAGAGGCACACTATGTACAGAACTCATCTATGTGGAGAATTACGAGCCAGCCACGCGGGACAACCCGTCACGCTTTCAGGCTGGGTGAACCGACGCCGCGACCACGGCGGGGTGGCATTCTTCGACCTGCGTGACCGCGCAGGCATCGTTCAAATTACCATCAATCCTGACCTTCCAAAAGAACTGCTCAACCTTGTAGCGGATGTCCGCAATGAGTGGGTGTTGCAGATCGAAGGTGTGGTGCAGAAACGCCCCGAAGGGATGGCGAATCCTAAAATGGCAACCGGCGAGATCGAGGTCATCGCCACGGACGTCAAGGTTCTCAACCCGTCCAAGACGCCGCCTTTCATGGTCAACTCGGATGCGGACCTGCCGGATGAGAATATGCGCCTCAAATACCGCTACCTTGACCTGCGCCGCGAACGTTTGACCAAGAACATGGTGCTGCGTCACAAGGTCATCAAGTTCATGCGCGACTATCTCGATGAACAGGGCTTCATTGAAATCGAAACGCCGATCATGTTCAAAGCGACTCCTGAAGGCGCGCGTGACTATCTCGTGCCTTCCCGCATCTACCCGGGACAGTTCTACGCCCTGCCCCAGTCACCCCAGCAGTTGAAGCAATTGCTGATGGTGGCAGGCATGGACAAGTACTTCCAGATCGCGCGCTGTTTCCGTGATGAAGACCTGCGCGGCGACCGCCAGCCTGAGTTTACGCAACTCGACCTTGAGATGTCCTATGTCCACCGCGACGATGTTTTGGACTTGGTCGAAGACTTGTTTACCAAAATGCTTCCTGAAGTTGCACCGCACAAGAAGTTGTATTCCACGCCGTGGCCCAAGTTCTCTTATAAAGAAGTGCTCGAACGCTTCGGCACCGACAAGCCCGACCTGCGCTTCGGCATGGAGTTGGTGGATGTCTCCGACGTGTTGGCGAAGAGCGAGTTCAAAGTGTTCCAGTCCGCGTTGGAGGCGGGCGGCGTGATCAAGTGCATCGTCGCGCCGAAGTCTGCGGAGATGTCTCGTAAGGAGATCGATGCGCTCACAGAAGTGGCGAAAACGTTTGGGGCGAAGGGAATGCCGTATGTGGCGGTCACAGCCGAGGGCGTGAAAGGAAGCGCGGCAAAGTTCTTTAAGGAAGAAGAACTGGCAGCGTTGAAAGAAAAAACGGGAGCAGGAGTCGGCGATCTGATCGTCTTCGCTTCTGATGCCCGCGCGGTGGTGAACAAGACTCTCGGCGGACTGCGCCTGTGGTTCCGCGATAAGTTGGACCTGGCAGATAAAACCATGATGGCGTTTGCGTGGGTGGTGGACTTCCCGTTCTTTGCGTGGAACGAAGAGGAACAAAAGTGGGAGTCGGAGCACCATCCGTTCACGATGCCGAAGATGGAAGACCTGCCGAAGTTCGATACCAACCCCGGCGAAGTGTATTCAGAAGCGTATGACATGGTGTGCAACGGCTATGAGGCTGCTTCGGGTTCAATCCGTATTCATCGCCGCGATATTCAGATGAAGAT
>CAYPHR010000250.1:0-4758 GCA_964410375.1 uncultured Anaerolinea sp.
CGGTGAAGGTAGTGGTGAGTGCGCCGGTTTGCAGTGCGCCGTGTACCGTGCCCGCCGCGCCGCCTTCGGATTGCATTTCGACCACGAGGGGCACCGTGCCCCAGATGTTCTTTTTGTGTTTGGCTGACCATTCATCGGAAAATTCGCCCATCGCAGATGAAGGGGTGATCGGGTAAATGGCTATCACTTCATTGATGCGGTGCGCGACGGATGCTGTGGCTTCGTTGCCGTCGAGCGTTATGATGTTTTTGTTCATGCTGGCTCCTCTAAAACGGGCATAGTGCCCGTGGTTTTTCCTCAAGGAACAAGTGTATCCCCGTTGTACTTCAGCAGTTAGTTATGTTCGGCTTAATTATGCGTGCTTGTTGTCATATTTTGGACAAGTTTGGTGGAAATAATGATACCCCATTTTTATGGAACATTTTGACGGATTTTGTCTGTTTGTGTGTGGAGAGAAAAATCATTTTGAAATTGGCAGGAACCGCCATAACTGCACGATCAATGTTCCCGATGCGACGAGCGCCAGCCCGGCGATCTGCCTGCCGCCAAGCGGTTCATCCAGAAAGATCCATGCGAGGATGGCGATCTGCGGGAGCATGGTGCTGTTGATAATGCTGGATTCGACGGCGGTGAGCGTTTGCAGGGATTTGTTCCACAGCGTGAAGGCAAGCGCCGTGTTGACCAGCGCCAGCCAGCCGATGATGCCCCATTGCTGGATGGTCAACATGCCGACGCCCTGCGTGAAAAGTCCGATGACCAGCATGAGCACGCCTCCGACTCCCATGCTGATGGTGGTGACCGTCAGTGGGTTGATCCTGCCATGTGAGTTGATCCTTCGCCCAAGAACGGACGCCGCCGAGTTTGCCGTCACACCGACCAGTGCGGCAACGAAGCCGATGATCTGTCCGCCGTCCACGGAGAGCGGCAGGAAATAGACCAGCGCACCCACGATGGAGAGAAGGATGCCACCCCATTGCAGGAGGGAAGTCCGCTCGTGCAGGCTGAACATGCTGTACACTGCAATGAAGATGGGGGAGAAGTTCAGGAGCAGGGTCAATGTGGAGGCGGGCAATAGGGCAAGCCCCACGAATTGTGCGCCCTGTGCCAGTGTGTAATACACCACCCCAAGGATGACCAATTCCGCCCATTGAAATTTGGAAAGTCCGCGGACGGTTTGGACATGTTCCCGGTTAAAGACCACCAGCGGGAACAGGCAGAGAAATGCAAGCGTGTAACGGATGCCCGCAAATGTGACGGGCGGAAGTTCGGCTTTTAACCCGATCTTGATCAACACCCAGGATGTTGACCAAAGGAAGGTGACAAATAAAGCTTGAAGAACTGCGGTGAGATGATGTTTGTTCGACGACGTTGCGGGCATTCTTATTTGGGATGGGTCTCCAGTGTTGATTTTGCCATCAGCAGCGCCGCCAGCGTTTTCGCATCGGGCATATCGCCATGTTCCGCCATTTGCAACGCCTGTTTGACGGGGATCTTTTCCACTGAAAGGAATTCATCGGCGTCCGCTTCGAGGGGATTCGGTTTCAAATCCGTGGCAAGGAAAACGCCCATGTATTCGGTCGAGTAACCAGGCGCGAGGTAGAACGAGCCGACGTAGGTCAAGGTCCCAGCCTCCATGCCTGTCTCCTCGCGGACTTCGCGCGCGGCGCACTGATCGAACGGCTCATCTCCATCGCGCGTGCCGGCGGGCAGTTCGAGCAGATCCATGCCGGCGGCGTGACGGTATTGGCGGACGAATAGCAGGTTGCCGTCATCATCGACGGGGATAATGATGACCGAGCCGCCATGTTCCACGATATCGAATTTGGTCTCGCGCCCGTCCGGGGTTTTCATGGTATCGCGGCGGATGGTGAAGGCGCGTCCCTTCATGAGGGTTTCGGAATGGATGAGTTCAAATGACATGGCGGATTCCCTTTCAATCAAAAAAAGCCCAGGTGAGATGACCTGGGCTTCGATGTTCCTTGTGTTACGGGATCTGCAGTGACTGCCCGACGGTCAGCGAGGCGGAAACCGAAATTCCGTTTGCCGAGGCAATCGTGGCGGGATCGATGTCGCCAAATTTACAGGCGATGCTGTAGATCGTATCGCCGCTGGCAACGACATGGGTCGCAGGGCGCGCCACCAAATTGCGCGCGGTTGGGAACGAGCCGCTTTGCGGGATGGTGAGCACGGTTCCTACTATGAGGCTGTTCGCTTGCGCGCTGGTCAAGCCGCTGAGGCGAAGTAGTTCGTTCGGGTCCACGTTGAAGCGGCGGGCAATGCACCAGGGCCATTCTCCCTTTTGCAGGGTGTAGGTGGCGGGGCGTGTGCCGGGCGGGACGGCGGTCGAGGCGGGCGCGATGGTGGAGATGATATTGGTCGGCGTGCTGACAAGCTCGCTGACAGCCGGGGTGGCGGTTTCTATCACGTCAGTTTCCGGCGTGATGACCGTCCCCTCTTCGACCGGCTGGGGAGTGGTGGGATCACCGCCCCCTGCGATGGTGGTTTGCGCTGCGGCAGTCTGCTTGGCAAATTCCTCGATCATTGCCATGGGATTATCCACCGAGGGGAACGGCGAAACGAACAATCCCTCCGGAAGAAGAGTCGGCGTTGCTTCAGGCGCGGATGACAAGGATTGTGTGCAGGCGGAAAGCAGCATTGCCGATAAAACAATGACCGTGATCGCCAGCAAACCGCGTGGTTTTTTATTCATAGTTTCTCCTCTTTCGACATAATCAACCAAAGATGGTAGCACATCAAGTTTAAAGCGTCAAGCCGCGCAAGTCATGGATTGCAATTAAATGACAACAAAGCCCGCTCGATCTCGATACGTTCTTCGCCTCCCCCTTGACCTTTTGCCTGAATCTGCTCCCAGACCGTGCACACACCGCGGCGGGTGCGCGCGTCCTTTTCAAGCATCGCATGGGACAGGTCTTCCGCAGTTTGGAGATTCCCAGTCAGCGCGTATGCCTCGATGAAGACCAGCCATTCGTTCGGGTCTTGCGCGGAATAGCCCAGCGACATGGCTTCATTCCCAAGCACAACAACTTGCTCATGATCGCCTTGCTGTTGCGCCAGTTCCGCTTTGGTGAAGAAGTAGCACCATTCATGCTTCGGTTCAGGGAAGAACATTGGTACGGCAGGCGTTGGGGGATTTGGGATGATGCGTGACACATCCGAAAGCGGGATGGCTTGCGTCAGCACATCGCGTTCACGCGAATAGGTGACCGCGTCGCCGCGATTTGGATCGAGCACGCGCAGGCATCCGTTGCGCGGCATGTAGATGACTACGGCTTGCGAAGTGGAACTGTTGAACGTCACAGTGCGGTAGGGGTAGGTGATGGGAATGCCTTTTTCGAGCGCGGGCAATGTCGCGCCGCCAATGCGCTTCTCGGTGTAGAGCAGCATGTACGGTAAATCCGCGCGGGTGTAATCGGGCGCGTACATCCAGTTGATGGGCGCGGTGAAGGAGTTGTCGGTTTCGTAATCGATCGGCATTTCGTGAGTGAGCAGGAGGGTGTTCGGCTCCAGCGCAGGGATGCGCCACGCAAGTTGCCAGTAGATTTCTCCCTGCTTGACCCAATCCCTGCGGAAGATGTTGGCGTTGAAGAATTGCTGTCCGATTCCGAGCGCGATGACAACGGCGAAGGCGATTGTCCGCGCGCGGGGATGTTTGATGAGCAGTTCGAGCAGACCAAGCAGGAAGACCGTCCCGCCGATCATCAGCGAGACCATGAAGCGATCATAGGACGATTGCAAGGTGAGCGGGAGTCCCGCCGCGAGGGTGGGCAGACGACCCAATAAAATGCCGATGATGCCGATGCCCATCAGCGAGAGCGCAAAGGGAACCTCACGTTCGTCGGCGGGCGCGGAGCGGAGCAGGTAGGGGATGAGGAAAATGACTCCGAGCGCAACCAGACCCAACGTCAGGAGTGAGGCGGGCGCGGGCAGGGAGGTGAAGGTCAGCACGAGGACTTGAGTCCAGATGTAGAGTCCTGCTTTCCAGAGGGCATCTAGCGCCTGAGTCAAAAAGAAGAAAAGGTTGGGCGATTGCGTAGCAGTGACTTCGTAGGAGTTGTAGGGACCGAAGCGGTAGTAGTAGAACAACCACGCGGCGTTGAGAATCCAGATGAGCAGGTAGGGGAGCCAGGTTTTGAATGCCTGCGTGAAGCGTTGGAGGAAACTGCCCTGAAAGAAGACGAGCAGAAAGAGGAAGCGGATGCCTTCGATGCCGAAGAAATATTCGGTGGGGAAGATGCCGAGCAGTTGCAGTAACAGGGCGATGATCGTGTCGGTGGGTTTGCGCGTGCGCAGGGCTTTGAAGGTGAAGCCGAACGAGAAAAGATAGAAGATGAAGGGGATGAGTTCCTGGTTGATGTGCGTGAGCGCAACCCAGTGTTGGCTGTAGCCTGGAAAGACGAGCATGAGCAGCGCGGCGATGAAGGCGGTGGACTTGCGCGTTGGGAAGATTTGCGAGAACATCCACCATGCGGCGAGACCGAGCGCAAAGCGGACGACGAGCGCGAAGACCTGCCACGCCAGCGGATGAATCGGAATCAGGCTGGTGGTGACGTAGAAGATCGGTCCGAGGAACGGGCGGAAGGGCGCGAAGGCGGGCGTGAACTCGGCGGGACCGAGGAATTGCGCGATCCACGCGAAGGGCCAATCGTCCCAGTAGAAGCCTGTGACGGGGAGGAGCAGTCCGTAGGCAAGGAGGGTGAGGACGGCAAAGATGATGATGTGATGTTTTGTGGTGGGGCG
>CAYPHR010000251.1:0-782 GCA_964410375.1 uncultured Anaerolinea sp.
CGGATTCCAAACCGGTCTTACATACACCCAATCCGCCCCGCTACTCTCTCCGCCAAAACAGTATCCTGTTTCTCCGACCAACCGGTCGAGCGGTGTAATTTCATAGGCGCTGCCCTGTTCCTCAGCCCCGCAGTTGGCAAATCGCAATATCTGCAAGCCGTTATCAGCCAGGGAACCGATATAACCAATATCGCTTCTTTTCTCCACCTGCCCGTCCGGCGCGAGCGAATAAAACCCGTGTACGCGGCTGCCGTAGATAAATTCCCGCCCGGTCCAGGTCGTCATATCCGGGTCGAGCGGGATGAGGGGATACGTCGAGCCGTCTACACTGCTTGTCACTGTGGGCTTGGTCGTGGCGAGGTGAAGTGCATGATTATCAAGGTCAAGCCAATAGATGCCCTCAGAAGCGGAATACACCTCCACAAATACCATGATGCGCGCGGTGTTTGCGAGTTTGTCGAGCGGTGTTTCCGTTGTGATAATGCGCAAGGTGCCGTCCTCCTGCCCGGCGGTATTGGAACCGGATGCGCAAGCCAGTGAAACGAGCAGCAAGGATGCAGCCGCCAGGCAGGTCGTTAAGAGCCTATTATTCATGTCCGTTCCTTTCCCAAGCGGGATCATCTGCTTCCATGTTTCATGCGCGCAGGATGAACTTGCCCACCAGCGAGCCGATCCACATGAACAGCAGCCAGGGCAACAACGGGAAGAGTAGCATGCCGACCCAGCCAAGCAGACCGCCGCCGAGCATGAAGATCATCGCAACAGGGAACGCCAGTACGAAG
>CAYPHR010000251.1:792-4744 GCA_964410375.1 uncultured Anaerolinea sp.
GGCGACCAGCACGCTCCAGCGTCCCTTTTGCGCGGGTTGACGGTTGAAGAAGAAGACCAACAGCAAGCCGCCCAATGCGCCCGCCACAAAGAAAGCGAGATAATCCGTCCATGCGGCGTGCGGATTCAACCTCCCGAAGCGGAGATAGTACGAGACCACCTGCCAGACGACTGCCGCAAGACCCGACAACAAAGACCAGCCTACCGATAAAGTTTTCATGGACAGTTTCCTTTCCTTTGGGTTTGTTGGGATGGTGGGAGTATAGCATTTGGTTGCGGCGGGTCGTATGACGAGGCTGACTGGGATGGAATAAACGGATGCGCATAAACGACCGTATTGCACAAGTTTCCATCTCTCTGACAAAAATACTACTATTAAGGTGATATTTGTTACCTTTTGTATTCCTTGCAGGAATGTTATTGCACAAATCAAAATCCCTTGTACAATGATCGCAAGCAAGTGGAAACGTATGTCCTCCTGCGCACAATTCACCTCTACAGGAGAAATAAAGCATGACCGTAAAATTCAACATCGTTGAACGGGGCAACCCGAGTAATCGCGAAGCCCCCAAGAAGTTCTACCCCGCCATCCGTTCGAGCGGACGGACGAGCACCTACGATCTGGCAGTTGCCGCATCGAAGCGCTCCACCCTGAACCAGACCGACATGGCGGCTGCGCTGGCATGTTTGCTCGAGATCATCCCGGAAGAACTGGCGCGCGGCAATGTCGTGGAATTGGGCGACTTCGGTTCGTTCTGGCTGCGCACGACCTGTTCCGGCGCCGAGACCGCCGAAGACGTGCGCGCCACGCAGATCGAAAGCATCCTGCCGCGCTTCAATCCCGGCAAACAGTTCAAGAGGGGACTCGAACAGATCGAGTTCGAAAGGGGCACGCTGATCAGCCAGCCGCAGGAAGATTAACCCATCCCTCCCCCCGCATAAGAGACGTTTTCGTACGGAACGTCTCTTTTTTATTTAAGGTGACAGTCACTTTAAAAGTGACTGTCACCTTTTTTCTGGAAAAACTGTTAGGAGTTTTTTAAAAAAGAGCAAGCAGTTTTTTAAATACTGCTAGGAGTTTTTCGGAAAACTGTTAGGAGTTTTTTAAATAAGTGACTGTCACTTATTATTCGTTTTCCGATGATTGCACGCGGTTTCGTCCGCTCTGTTTGGCGAGGTACAAGGCATGGTCGCCGCGTCTCAGCGTCGTTCCCAGGTCTTCGTCATCGGGGCGGACGGTTGCAATTCCGATGGAGAGATATATGGTCAAGGGCTGGGAGTCGAACATCACCGGCGTCTGTTCGACCTTCACACGGATCCTTTCCGCGATGGCATATGCCCTTTGCTCGTCCGCATCCGTCAGCATGACCACGAATTCATCCCCTCCAAGGCGGGCGACCAGATCAAAGGTACGGACCTTCGAGCGCAGTATCTCCGAAAGGGACACAAGAACCGCATCCCCCGCTTCATGACCGTGATTATCGTTGATCGATTTGAAAAAGTCCGCATCTATCAATAAAAAGGATAGATCACGCCCAAACCGCCGGGCACGCTGGAACTCCATTTCGGCATATTCATTGAAATGGCGGCGGTTGTGCAGGTTTGTGAGCGGATCGGTGCGGGCGATCTCACCCAGTTCATGGCGGACAAGTTCATGGTCCAGTTCGAGGCGGGCGCTGTTCAGGAAGAAAAAGTAAAAGTTCCAGATCAGGATCGAAGCGACAATGATGCCCGAAAACCAGGAGTTCAGAGTATCGGAGAAAAAGTCGATCGGTTCCGATCGAAAGAAGGCGAAGTATGCGCGGGCGAACGGGAAGATGGCGGTAATAAAGAACATCCCCCCACCATGCGGGATATCTTTGCCAGTTTCGGGGGCAGTTCCTGGAACAGCCTGCTGCCCGCACGCAGGATGAAAAAACAGAGAGCAAGCGACGACAGGACGACCCGCGCATTGATATCCGGCGACTGGTATGTGAAATAGATTTGCAGGAGGAGGTAGATGACGAAGACCAGATAATTCCAGAAGTTGAATGGGGGATGCGTATAAAAGCGCTGGATGCCTTCGTAGATCAGGATGACGCTGTACACAATGAGCGCATTGCCGAGCACGACCGAGATGAATTCGGGGATGTAGCCGCGCAGGGAGACGCACAAAAATCCCGCACAAAAACCGAAGTTCGCCAGTACCCAATGCCGAAAGCCGACGTATGTTTTTCTCTCCCGCATGTATGCCAGCATGGCAAAGCCAAGGATCAGCGGTACGATGGCGGAAACTACACCCATTGTCCTTACATCTAAGACCATGATCACCTCGTAAAAGGGGAATAGGGGGTGAAGGGATCGCGCTGAACAGGCAAATGTTATTATAAAAAGCTTCCCATCATTATAGTTGAAAGCGCCGAGGCAACCCATGTCCTTAAGTACCAATTGCGCCGAGCGGGCAGCTTTCAAGCGAAGAAATCGGCAAGTTGTCCGCATTGTCTGACAACTCATCAGCGATATTCGACCTGTTTTCCTGTAAAATCGGGCAAAGGGATCACACATGACTACTCCAGAGATCATCCATCAGCTTGTACAGCGTTTTGAAGCGTATAAAGAGACCTACCGTTCGGGCAGGTGCAGCCCCTCCGCCCCTAACGGGGCACCTTGTAGTGGACCCCGCCAAAACCATGCGGGGCAAGCGAGCATGGACAGGGGAGGACTGAACTTTCTGTTCTTTATGAGAGAACCTTTTGATCTCAACCCTAAGATTTTGTGCTCCCCCAATTGTGTTTTTCAATTGGGGGAGGTGTCCGCAGGACGGAGGTGGTAAGAATGCCCTATACATCTACACCGAAAACCCGCAAGCATGCCAAAGAACTGCGCCGGAATCTTACGCCCGCCGAGGCAAAACTCTGGACGCATCTGCGCGCCCACCGCATGGGAGATGTGCATTTCAGGAAACAACATGCGATCGGCAACTATATTGTGGATTTCTGCGCGCCGGTCAGAAAACTGGTCATTGAACTGGACGGCAGTCAGCATTTGGAGCAGGCGCAATACGACGCGGAACGGACTGCCTTTTTGGAATCCAAGGGCTTTCGCGTTCTGCGCTTTTGGAATCATGCCGTGATGAACGATCTGGATACGGTTCTGACCGTGATCTGGGATGCGTTGAAGGAAGGTGATTGATGCCCCCTCCTGCCTCCCCCCATTCGGCGAACTCGAACGGGGGGAGAGAAGTTTCTGTTTTTTTAGGGACTTTGTATTCGTTTCAAAATCGAGATTTTATCCTCCCCTGTCCCGCCTTGCGGGATGGGGGAGGTGTCCCGCCACAGGCTGAGACGGAGGGAGAAGCAAGTTTCAGGTAAAATGGGGCAAAGGGAATCACAGACCATGCCGCTTACCCCGCAGGATTTTGTCAGCAAGTGGAAGCGCGTGACCGCGCGCGAAAAGCAAACCTATCAGGAGCATTTCCTGGATCTGTGCCGTCTCATCGGGCATCAGACGCCGAACGAAGCGGACCCGACCGGTACGCGCTTTGCCTTCGAGATGGGCGCGGCGAAGACCAGCGGCGGGCAGGGCTGGGCGGATGTGGCGAAACTCGGCTATTTCGGGTGGGAGTATAAAGCCAAAGATGCGGATTTGGACAAGGCGTATGAGCAGCTTCTCCGTTATCGAGACGCGCTTCAGAATCCGCCCGTGCTGGTCGTCTCCGATATCAACCTGATCGTCATCCGCACCAATTACACCAATCTTGCCACACGGACGATCACGCTGACGCTCGACGACCTGCTCAAACCCGAAAGCCTCAAGATACTCCGGACGGTTTTCAGCAACCCCGAGGAACTCAAGCCGCAGGAGACAGTGGAGAGCGTGACGCGCGAAGCGGCGCAGAAGTTCTCGAAACTGGCGGATAATTTACGCAACTACGGCGAAGACCCGCAGGAAGTGGCGCATTTCCTGATCCGCTT
>CAYPHR010000252.1:0-2738 GCA_964410375.1 uncultured Anaerolinea sp.
GGTTCGAATCCCCGTGGGGGCACAAGCATAACCGCTTCGCAAGAGGCGGTTTTTGTTTATTAATCCCATATTGACATAATGAGCGCGCCGCGTATAATCGCACATACTACGACCCGCGCGAAGACAAGTAATCAAGCAACTGTTCCAGAGAGTCGTCGGTCCGTGCGAGACGACCAGCCAGATGATGAAATCCACTTCGCCCAAGTCATCCTTGCAGAGGTACGTGCAGACTTTTGTCTGCACTCCATAAGAGGATCGGGAAACGCCCGTTAGCGCGTACTCCGAGATTGTGCTCTCTGAGCGCAATGAAAGCAGGTGGCACCACGAAACGCCCCTTCGTCCTGCAAATGGACGGGGGCGTATTTTGTTACAAAGGAGAGTCACTATGCTCGATATCAATCTTATTCGCGAAAAGCCCGATGTGGTCCGCAAAGCGCTGGCAGACCGCCAGATGGACGCATCTCCTGTGGACGCCATTTTGCAGTTGGATGAAAAACGCCGCGCATTGCTGGGTCAGGTGGAGGCGCTCAAGGCGGAGCGGAATGTCGTCTCGAAGGAGATCGGCAAGATGAAAGACGCCGCAGAACGGGGGGCGAAGATCGAGGCGATGCGCGTGGTGGGCGACCAGATCACAGCGTTGGACAAGGAAGTCGAGCAGGTCGAATCCGAATTGAACGGGTTGACATCCATCCTGCCGAACATCCCCGATGAGCGCACGCCATACGGAAAAGACGACAGCGAGAATGTGGTCATCAAGACCGTGGGCGAGCCGCGCAAATTTGACTTTCAACCGCTTCCGCACTGGGACCTCGGACCTGCGCTCGGTATCATTGACTTTGAACGCGGCACCAAACTGACCGGCTCGCGGTTTTACGTGTTGCAGGGAGCGGGTGCGAGATTGCAGCGCGCGTTGATCGCGTGGATGCTCGACCTGCACATCCGGCAGGGGTATCAGGAGGAGTACCTGCCGTTCATGGTCAAGACCGCCACGGTGTACGGCGCGGGGCAGCTGCCGAAGTTCGCGGATAATCTTTACAAAGACCACGAGGAAGACCTGTACTTTGTGCCGACCGCCGAGATCCCGTTGACCGGCTTGCACATGGACGAGATCCTCGATGAAGCCTCCCTGCCGAGGCTGTACACAGCCTACACGCCCTGCTTCCGCCGCGAGAAGATGAGCGCGGGACGCGACGTGCGCGGCATCAAACGCGGGCATCAGTTCGATAAAGTGGAAATGTACACCTATTGCAAGCCCGAAGATTCGGAAGCGCTGCATCAGAAGATGCTGAAGGATGCCGAAGAGACCTGTGAACTGCTCGGCATTCCCTACCGTGTGAAACAGTTGTGCACGGGCGACATCGGCTTTGGCGCAACATTGACCTATGACCTGGAACTTTGGGCGCCCGGCTGTGACGAGTGGCTGGAGGTTTCGTCGGTTTCCAATGTGACCGATTTTCAGGCTCGCCGCGCGAACATCAAATACCGCCCCGCCGATGGCGGCAGGACGCGACTCCTGCACACGCTGAACGGTTCGGGGCTGGGTCTGCCGCGCACGATGATCGCCGTGATGGAGAACTACCAGCAAGCCGACGGCTCGATCCTCGTTCCCGAAATCCTGCGCCCGTGGATGGGCGGCATCGAGGTCATCACACCGTAGCGGGGTGCAACGATTTGGGTTGTATCTCGTATTGGAAGTATCCGACCGTGGACGGTAGAGCGTGAACACAGCCCGCCGTCCACGGTCCAACATCGAATAAAGGAGACCCAACAACAAATGGTTCCCTTCTCATGGGAGTTCTTCGGTCAGGTGGTTTTGGAGGCGCTCACGCTGTTCGTCCTGCTGGCGGGACTGGCGGGCTTGCTCATTCCGATCTTCCCCGGGCTGACGGTCATGTGGATCGGCACGCTGGTCTACGCCCTGGTTCAAGCCTCGAACGGCAAAATGACCTGGGTGGACTGGACGCTGTTCGTGTTCATCACCCTGCTGATGGTCTTCGGCAACGTCATCGACAACATCATCATCGCCAAACATGTGCGCGATAAGGAAGTGCCCTGGTCTTCCATCCTGCTGGCGTTTGCGGCGGGGATCATCATCAGCCTCATTTTCACGCCGTTGGGCGGGATGGTTGCCGCGCCCGCCGGTCTCTTTGCGGCGGAGTGGCGGCGCTTGAAGGACAGGGATACCGCCCTTGCCAACACCAAGGCATGGATGACGGGCTTCGGCTGGGCGATTGCCGTTAAAATGGGGATCGGTGTTGTTATGATCGCGCTCTGGATGTTGTGGGCGTGGCTGTAAAAAATCATTGATCAGGAGCATAGAAATGAATACATTTGCAGAGGTTCTTTCCGTGATTGGGTTTGTCATCCGCGCGCTGGGCTTCGCCCTGCTCGGATTCGGCGTCGGGCGTTTCGCCATGGATGCCTATAAGAGCGCCGTCTGGCAGGTGCAGATCGCGCTGGCGGTCGGCTTCTTTGGTCTGCTGGTGGGGTTGACGCATTATTCGAGCCCCGCCTCCATGGGCACCTTTGCCCTCGGCGCAGGCGCGGCAATGCTGATGTCCTTCTCGAAGAAGAAGGAAGCGGACGGGGAAGAAGCGAAGTAGGAGACAGTCTTAATGAAAACGCCGCTGCGAAAGCAGCGGCGTTTTTGTTTACTTATAAAGTTTCGGGGTTTCCATAAATCCCTGACATAGAGCCCAACCCCGGGGGCGGGTTCAAACCGCGGCGCGGGGTAGCGA
>CAYPHR010000252.1:2748-4711 GCA_964410375.1 uncultured Anaerolinea sp.
GCAGCAGGATGGAGCCGAAGCGGTAGTAGCTTGCGCGGTTCGCGACAAACTCCTCGGGCAGCAGTTCGGTGTAGATGAGGATCTCCTCCACCGAGCGGCGCAGCGCATCGAGCATGAGTTGAATGGATGGGTTGGCTTTGACGGTCGCCTCCACCGCCGCAGTGACGTTGGAGCCGAAGCCGTCGTTGGTCAGTTCGTAGCCGTCGATCAGGCTGGAGAGCAGGATGGCATTGAAGCGCTCACCCTGGATGAGATGCGCCACCACCTCCAACGCGCTCCATTCCTTCGGGTCGGGGCGCTGCATGGCTTGTTCGTCGCTGTACCCTTCGAAGCATTTCTCCAGTTCCGCCAACGCAGGCTGGTAGAGCGCGCGCGCCTGCTCCGCGAGTTTGGCGGGCTCGAAGGGCACGTCGGGCATCGGGCGCTTGCTCAACTGCATGGTGACGGTCTTCTTTTCCGCTCCGCGGTAGAACACCACTTCCACGTTCTCGCCGCCCTTCCTGCCGCTGAGCGCATTGGTCAGGGTGTTGAAATCGCTGGTGATATCCCTGCCGCCCATTTTGACGATCAGGTCGTCGCGTTGCAGACCAGCCAGTTGCGCGCCCATGCCGTCCACCACACCGTCCAGCCGGATGCCCTCGTGGACGGGGATCTTCAACGCCTGCGCCTGTTCGGGGGTGAAATCTCCCGGCAGGATTCCCAGCATCGGGCGGGTGGCGATGCGCAGGTCGATGCCGGTTTCCATCACCGATTTCAGGTTCTGCAGGCTGTCTTCCCAGTATTTTTGAAAGCCGCTTGCCAGCAACAGCCAGGATGGATCGTCCGGGACGGTGTGGTCAAGCTGGAGGCGGACTCCGCCGCTCGCTTCCTTTAGGGTGACGGTGACCCGGGTCGGTCCGGGGTCGGTATTCGAACGCCACTGAAAGACGACCCGCTTGTTTTCCTCCAGTTCAAGATAATGCCCGCTGGAGAAAAAATCCCGGCGCCAGGCGAGGTAGATGCGTCCGTTGGGGTGCGGGTCCACGGTGGCGGCATCGCACAACCACTCGCGCAGGGAGGTGGAGTTGGTGAAGGCGCGGTAGACAAGCCTGACCGGCGCTTGAAGTTGGATCTCGGCAGTGACGGATGGCATACGAAGACTCCTTTGACGGATGGATTATCTTGATTTATACACCGAAATGATGCGGAGCGCATCCCGCTGGGGGAGGGGAATTTTTACCCTGTCCGCCTCTTCCGCCGGTTGTGGTTGTTCCCCGCCTCGTTGAGTTTTCGCGCTCCCCCCAATCCAGCCCGCGGACCTGCGCCCAAAGTTACCAATTTCCAACCGCGAATACCAAATTTCTCGGCGAGAAAAAATAATATCTCGGCAAGGTAATTAAATTTCTCGCCGAGAAAATGCTATAATCTGTCAGGAATTTGGTGATTTCATACCAGAAAGGGACCCGAACATGGCAAAACGAATTACAGCCATTCGCAAATACCGCCCCGAGATCGAGAAGAAGCGGACGCGCAAGATGCCGGAGTTGGTGCGGGGTATGTCACGCGCTACCAGCCTGACCGAAGGGACGATCCGGTTGGTGGTCTATGAACTGCGGGATAACATCCTGATGGCGCACCTCGCGGGCGAGGCGGTCAAAGTGGACGGGCTGGGGACGTTCACGCCCACCATCCGTATGAGCGGGGAACTCGATGTGCTGTTCCGCCCCGACCCGGTCCTGCTGAAAGACTTGAACGACCCTGCCAAATTCACTGCCACGATCCTGAACCGCGCCAACATCGGCAAATCCGCCGCGGACTTGGCGGCGCAGTGGAACGCGGAACATCCCGAGGATGTGGTGGAGGAGTAGAGCGGGGATGGGCGCGATATCGGCTGACCAAGGGATGTGTTGAAGGGTTTATCTCTCCTTCTCCCCTGACTGGCTTAGATTGTTATTTGCAAAGTAAAATAATGCTATACTTTGAA
>CAYPHR010000253.1:0-2746 GCA_964410375.1 uncultured Anaerolinea sp.
TTTGCAGGAGTTGGTAAAAGCGCGAGTTGGTGTCTGCGGCAAGTTGCTTGCGGTCTCCATATTCGCTCGCGACACCTTTTTCAAGAATCAAAATGTCGTCGGCGCGGTGGACGGTGTGCAGGCGGTGGGCGATGATGATGGCG
The DNA here is from genome assembly GCA_964410375.1 of uncultured Anaerolinea sp. Taxonomy (GTDB): domain Bacteria; phylum Chloroflexota; class Anaerolineae; order Anaerolineales; family Villigracilaceae; genus Villigracilis. The sequence continues at coordinate 144 of CAYPHR010000253.1, forward strand.
GTTCTGCCTTTCAGCAGTTTGTCAATGGCGCGTTCGAGTTTTTGCTCGGTGGCGGGGTCAAGGCGGGACGATGCTTCATCGAGAATCACGAGTCCCGGATTTCTCAAGAAGACGCGCGTAAAGGCAAGCAGTTGCGCTTCGCCCGCGGACAACGATCTTGATCCCGTTTCGAGTTCCGTATCCAGCCCCTTGGGCAGGGAGCGGAACCAGTCGCCCATTTCCAATTCTTCAAGTGCCCCGATGATTTTCTCGTCAGGGATCGAGTGGTCGAAGAAGGTCAGGTTATCGCGGACGGAGGCGCGGAAGAGTTGCACATCCTGCGTGACGATGGCAATATTTTGGCGCAATGAGTTGAGGTTCACGTTGCGCAAGTCCGCGTTATTGATTTTGATACTGCCTGTGTTCACGTCGTACAGGCGGAAGATCAGGCGTCCGAGTGTGGTCTTTCCGCTTCCAGTGCGACCAAGGAGCCCAAGAACGGAACCAGGCTGAAGATCGAAAGAGAGGCGGGAGAGGACGGAGTCGCCGCCGTTGTATGCGAAGGTCACGTCGTGGAATGTCAGCGCAATGGGATGAGAGTCGATCTCCAGCCCCGATTCATTTTTATCTTCGGTCTTGAAGTTGCGGAACTCGGTCAGGCGTTCCACGCATGCGCCGATGGTCTGGAAACTTTCGATCTCGTGCGTCATCGCCCAGAACGGTTCTTCTAGAAGGTTGAGGTAATGCACAAAGAGATAAACGGTGCCGATGGTGACGACGCCCGCGGTGAAGAGCCAGTATCCGCTGACGATGGCAAGCAGGGTACCTGCGGTGAGGGCAAGCCCCATCGCGTTTTCGATGATCCAGCGTTTGAAGTGCGCCTTGCGGTTGTGACCGAGGATGATGCTTTGGTGGCGGAAGAGTTCGCGGATGGAAAAATCCACCGCGCCGCTGGAGCGGATATCTTCGGTGCCGCTCAGTTGCTCTTCGATGAATCCGTAATATTGCGCCTCGGCTTCGCGCCGCGCTTTCTGGTGCGGGACGGCGATATCTTTGACCTTACCCAGAATGGTCAACACAAGGATGGAGTAGACCGTGAAGCCAAGTCCCACGCGCCAGTCTTCGAGGAACAATACGACGAGAATACCGACCAGGAGCAGACCGTTGGCAATGAGATTGAGCGCGAATTGCGAAAAGAAGGTCGCCAGTTCGGTCACATCGCCGTCGATGCGCTCGATGAGTTCGCCAGGCGTATGGTCGTTGTGGAACTTCATGTCGAGGTGCAGAGCGCGTTCCGCCAGTTCTGCGCGCAGGTCGTTGGTGGCAGTCCATGCGACGTTTTCGCCCAGCCAGGTGACCGAGATATGCACGCCTTGTTGGATCAACGCCACGCTGATGAAAGCAATGGCGGTCCATGTCAGCGTGGATAGCGCCTCGCCCGCCAGCGCCGAGTCGATAAAGCGGCGCATGATCTGAGGCGCGAAGATCTTCAGCCCGATGCTGCTGAAGAGCATGAAGGCAAGCAGGAAGAACCGTCCGCGCTGGGGGCGGATGTGGTCGGAGAGCAGGCTCCAGTAGGATTTGAGGGAGAGGTTCATATGTTTTTACCAGGCTATCGATGGTCAATAAAAAACACGGCGCGGGTGCGCCGTGTTTGGAAAGACACAGGAAGAAACCGTTATGGACGGTCAATAGACGCACTTCGAGATGGATTCAATTTTCGGTTGGATTTGATGATGCGATACTGCATTGGAAGTGCGCTCCTTTCTGTAGGATTTTGATACGAACACGAGTTTACATGAGAGAGGGATGAGTTGTCAAGGATTACTTTGACTTCTTTTCCAACTTCGCCCACGTATCCTTCAAATTGACCGTCAAATTGAAGACCGGCTTTTCGGGCGTGGAGTCGGGGTCGACGCAGAAGTAGCCGAGTCGTTCGAATTGGAAGCGCGAACCAACTTCCGGCGAGGCAAGATGCGGTTCCACATATCCGGCGAGCACCTCCAACGAGTTGGGATTCAAACAGGCGAGAAATCCTTCTTCGCCCTCTTCAGGGTCTTCCTTCGTGAAGAGACGGTCGTACATGCGGACTTCGGCTTCCTTTGCATGGTTTGCGGATACCCAGTGGATGGTGGATTTGACCTTGCGTCCGTCGGGCGCGTCGCCGCCTTTGGTGGAGGGGTCATACGTGGCATGGACCTCGACGATGTTGCCCTCGGCATCTTTCACCACATCCGTACATTTGATGAAGTAGGCATAGCGCAAACGGACTTCATTGCCGGGATACAGGCGATAGTATTTGGGTGGCGGAGTTTCACGGAAGTCGTCCTGCTCGATGTAAATGACCTTCGAGAACGGGACCTTGCGTGTCCCCGCAGACGGGTTTTCAGGGTTGTTGACCGCGTCCATCTCCTCGACGAGATCGTCAGGATAGTTGTCGATCACCACCTTGAGCGGGCGGATGACCGCCATGCGGCGCAGGGCGGTTTTATTCAGATCGTCGCGCACACAGGCTTCGAGCAATGATACATCGCTGACGCTGTAGTTCTTTGCCACACCCACGCGGCGGATGAAATCAAGGATGGCTTCCGCCGTGTAGCCTCGGCGGCGCATCGCGCGTAATG
>CAYPHR010000253.1:2756-4692 GCA_964410375.1 uncultured Anaerolinea sp.
CCCAGCCGTTGACGTGATATTCCTCCACCAGCCGCCTGAGTTTGCGCTTGCTCATGACCGTATAGGTCATGTTGAGGCGCGCGAATTCGATCTGGCGCGGTTTGAATACGCCCAGTTGCTCCAAAAACCATTCATACAGCGGACGATGGTTCTCGTATTCCATCGAGCATAATGAATGTGTAATGCCTTCCATCGAATCGTTCTGTCCGTGCGACCAATCGTACAGCGGATAGATCTTCCACTTGCTGCCCGTGCGGTGATGCGGCGGTTCATGGATGATGCGGTACATGACCGGGTCGCGCATGTTGATGTTCGGGTGCGCCATGTCGATCTTGGCGCGCAGGACGCGCGCACCATCGGGGAATTCGCCGTTCTTCATGCGTTCGAGCAGTTCCATGTTTTCTTCCACGTCGCGGTCGCGGTATGGGGAATTTTTCCCTGGCTCGGTCAACGTGCCGCGGTTGGCGCTCACTTCTTCGGGAGTCTGATCGTCCACATACGCTTTTCCGTCCAGCACAAGCTTCTGCGCCCATTCGTACAGCAGGTCGAAGTAATCGGATGCATACGTCACCTTGACCCACTCGATGCCGAGCCAGCGCGCATCCTCCTCGATCGCTTCCACGAACTCGGTCTCCTCCTTGGCTGGGTTTGTATCATCAAAGCGCAGGATCAACTCGCCGTTGTTCTCCTTCGCGACCAGATAATCGATCATGAACGCCTTGACATGCCCGATGTGGAGATAACCGTTCGGTTCGGGGGGCAGGCGTGTGCGGACGTAATTGAAGCGTCCCGTGCGCAGATCTTCCGCCACGGCTTCGCGGATAAAGTCACTGGGTTTGTTCTCTTCTTCGGGATTCATGGATGGACAACCTTGATGATAGGATTTATATGGATCAACTGCCGCTTCATTCTACGGGCAGGTCTGTTCCTGTTATGGGGAACCTTTTCCCTGTGCCGGGAGTCGATCCATTATAACAAATGGAAACTGTTTTATAATACCCTGCTGGAGATGCGCCATGACGGAAACCAAGGAAAAATTCTACGGAACCTTTTTCAACAAGGACATGGTCCTGAAGATATCCCGCTGGGCGGGCATTCTCGCCTGGGTGGTGGCTGGGATCTACATCTTTACCACGACCGTTTCCTTCGCCCAATTCCTCACCCAATTCGCAACGGGAATTTTCTACCAAAAAGGCATGTCCATTGTGGACCTGCTCGGGTATTTCACGCCCTACCTGCACATGATTGTTCCCGGCATTATGTATTTCTTCGGCCTGAAGTTTGTGGAAAATGCCCTGCTGATCCTGATGGACATGGAAGAAAGCGCCCGCCGCGCCGCGCGGAACGGGAAGTAACACCACTCGCAAAGTCGTTTCGGCTCGCAGGTACATTCACGAACAGCTTACTTTTATCTGCGCTGGGCGGTGACTCCAAGCAGGAAGTATTCTTCTGTTCTCATGAATGCCAATGCGGCTGCCTCTTCAACCGTGATCTCTCCATAAACAGCCCGCTCGATCTCCTCGCTGGATACGATTTCGATTTCCTGCCAGGTGCTGATCACGGGGACCATTTGTAATGTGGGGACAGTATCCAGCCAGATCCGGCTGTTGTACGGGCGTTGAGCGGGGTCAAGAAACGCATTTGACTCCGCAACCTTGATCAAGGATGGGACCGTCCGCCCGGAACTCGCAATGAACGTCTGTCCTTCAAACGAATTGGCAAATTCAATGAATGCCCAGGCAGCGTCTTTGTTCTTGGTCGCTTTTGAAAGACAATAGGCGTCTGAGTGCAGGATGTTTGCCGCCGTTTTGTTTTGGGGAAGTGGCGCAACGTCCCAGGCAAATGATTTGATCTCGCGATAGGATGGCACACCAATCCGACTGTTGAGGAACATGGCGGTCAGTCCGGCGACAAAGCGGGACTCGCTGTCCATGGC
>CAYPHR010000254.1:0-4657 GCA_964410375.1 uncultured Anaerolinea sp.
CAGTTTATACAATGGCTTGATGATCGTGCGCGAGACAGCCAGCCCGATAGCAATGACCAACAGCAGTACAACGGTAAAAAGCCCCATATACGACCAACGGCTATTCTCAGCCGATGTCAATACATAATCTTGCGGCAACGCCACGGCAAATACGCCGATCCGGTCACTGCCAATCTGCAAGGGCGCGCGTCCCAACACATACGAGCGTTCATTGACCAAAAGATTTTCCCCCGTGACAATATCGTCAGAAACCAGAATTTCTCCATACTCCTGGTCAGAAATGGAAACCACGTCCAAGGTTGCCTGGTCTCCCATCCCGAGGGTGGTCGCAATGGCTTGTCCACTATTGGCATAAATAACTATGTCCGCCAGCGCAATGCTTTTCAAGGAAGGAAGGACCTGCTGCAAGGACGTTCCAACAATGATCACCCCGTAAAATTCACCGTCAAGCGATACGGGCAGGGATGTGTAATAATATGTTTCATGATTCACCAAATTCCCCCCCAACGAGCGTTGAGGAGGAGCTTCCGCATTTTTGTCACGCAAAAAAGGGGCAACGATCGGTAAATTTGCCGTGCCGGTATTTTCAAAAACCTGCTCCATTTCCCCCTCCCCATTCACGATCAAATGGATCACCTCGTTTCCCTGGGATGAAATCAGGATGAGATTTCCAATCGTCCCCGTCCCCACGATCGGACCCACCAAGTTAAGAAGGGCGGCGTCATCCTCATTTAACAGCGCATTTGCCACCCCTTCCGTGTACGCGATCTGGCGGGCATCCAGAACATGCTGAACTTCCAACTGCACAAAACTGTCTGAAACAACCCTCCCCGCCTCGAGCAATTGGTTGACAAGCCTCTCCCTTAACGTATTTGTCACCAGGCGAGTCACCACATACACCCCGATCAGCGACACAACCACGGTCAGTAATAAGTACGGAAGGGCGACCTTAAGACGAATGCTCATAAACACTCGCGCAATAATGCGCAAAGTTCGATAAGAACATTATATGGATGAATTTCCAGTATTCTGGAAATGCAACATAATTATAACGTGAGAACGTGCGAAAAACGGACTCCCCGCTTCGAACTTGACTTGAACTTGGTCAGTCGTCCAGACATCTTCCCACCGCCGCCGTTTCCAGCCAGGTCTCTGCCTGTAATTTGAACCAGATGCCTCGATGGCTGGACGCGGCATGTCAGATCCGATTTCCAATATTTTCCCGCTTATTCGCCATAAACGAACAGATTCCCTATGGTTTCATGGTTCAGGTTGTGCCGAACAGCGTCTGCAAAGACAGGCGCGACCGACAGGATCTTCAATTTCGGGTGCCGCCGCTCGGGAGGCAGGTGGACCGTGTCAGTGGTAATGATCTCGCTGATCTGTGGAATGGATGCCAGCCGTTCCAAGCCTCCATGCGTGAAAACTCCATGCGTGCAGATCACGATGATGTCTTCAACTCCATCTTCGATCAATACGCGGCTTAGTTCATCGATGGAGCCGCCTGTGGCGATCTCGTCATCATAAATCAGCGCCCGCTTATGTCCGCGGACCTGATTCCCCACCAACCCGCTGATCTTTACCTGCGTGTCGGAGACGCGTTCCTTGTTTCCTGCTGCAATGGGCAAGCCCAAATTCTTTGCAAACCGCGCGGCGGATTTTGCCTGTCCCATATCCGGCGAGACGATGATGGCACCGGAAAGATCGCGTTCTTCCAGGTATTGTTTAAAGACCGGCCGGCTGCTTAACGGGTCGGTTGGCATGGCAAAGAAGCCGTGCACCTGCGGCGAGTGGAACATCATGCTCATCACATGCGTGGCGCCCGATGTTTTTAGCAGGTCCGCGACAAGGCGGGCAGTGATGGAAATGCGCGGCGCATCCTTTTTATCCGAACGCCCGAAGGAATAATAGGGGATGATGGCATGGACTTCGGACGCCGCCGCGCTTCGGGCGATGTCGAGCATCATCAATAGTTCCACCAGATGGTCATTGACCGGCTGTGACAGCGACTGCACGATGTACACGCGCCGATACCGCACACTTGCGCCCAGTTGAATATAGAGATTGTCATTGCTGAAGCGTGAAACGTGGGTCTCTTCCAAGGGTATGCCCAATTCACTGGCAATATTCATGGCAAGAGGTTTATTCGAACTTCCGCTGAAAAAACGGACCTCATCGGCGGGAATGGACGTTTTCATCATTTTCAGTTCCTAACCTTGGTTATGGGATATTCTCCGCTATTCGGATGCATCTGTTCTTGTGGAAATGTATGTAAAGATGATAATACCGGAAAAGAACAACACGGCACCGACTGCTCCGATGATCCAACGTGGAATTTCCCAACTTGAAATGTCAAATGGCAGGATGCCAAAATACAACAACAGTACAATCGCCCCAAGCAGACTGTCAATTGCGGATGAGATCATCAATACGATGCGACCTGCTTGTTTGCCATCCATCCCTTTCAACCTCTCTTCTTCAACCAATCTAGCAGTTTTTTCGCGGTCCAAGTGTTGATCACATCCTTCGGCTCCAACCCGGCGCGGCGAGCAATCGCAACGCCGTAATGGAGCATATCCAGATCGCCTTCGGAATGCGCATCCGTGTTGATGCTGAGGAGGACGCCCAACTCCCGGGCGCGGCGGGCAAACCCATCGTCAAGGTCGAGGCGCGAGGGATGGGCGTTGATCTCCATCGCCACGCCGGAATCCGCTGCGGCTTTGAGGATGACTTCCATGTCCAAGTCCGCGCCTTCGCGTTCGGGCATGAGTTCGCGTCCCGTCGGGTGACCGATGATATCCACATGTGGATTGCGAACAGCGTTCAACAATCGCTGGGTGATCTTCTCGCGCGGCTGGCGCAGGCTGGTATGCAGCGACGCAACCACGATATCGAGCGTGGCAAGGAATTCATCGGGATAATCGAGCGTACCGTCGGCTTTGATCTCCACTTCGGTGGAATGCAGAACCAGAATCTCGTCGCCGAGTTCCTTTTGGATTTTCTTGATCTCGGCGGCTTGCTTTTTGTGGTCTTCCATTTTCATGCCGCCCGCCACGCCCAACCCAACTGAATGATCGGTGAACGCAATGACCTTGATGCCGCGCTTCGCCGCCGCACGCGCCATCTCCAACATGCTCAATTTGCCGTCGCTCCATGTGGAGTGCGTTTGAAGGTTGGATTTGATATCCTTTACTTGAATCAACTTTGGAAGTTTGTTCGCCTTCGCCGCTTCCACTTCGCCACGGTCTTCACGCAGTTCGGGCGGCACCCATGGCAAGCCCAGTGTTTTATAAACGTCTTCTTCGGTGGCGCATAATATCTCGCCTTTGCCTTTTGTTTTCGTCAACGCATGTTCGGAAAGCGACAAGCCTTTATCCAGCGCGATCTGACGCAGCTTCACATTATGATCCTTTGAACCCGTTGCGTATTGCAGCGCCGTCCCAAACCGCTCGGGCGGATGCACCCAGACCTGCGCCCGCACGCCGTCGGTAAATTCGATGCTGGCTTTCGTTTCGCCCTTCCCCAGCACGCGGCTGACGCCTTTGAGATTGACGAACGCTTCCATGACTGCGGATGAATCCTTCGCCGCCACCAAAATATCGAGATCGCCGACTGTGGAACGCATCCTTCTTAAACTCCCGGCTGGTTCTGCCGCGACGACTCCCTTCACGCCTTTGAGGACTCCGATGATCTCCTGCGCCAGCGGATACGCCCGCCCGAGCGGGATCCGTCCCGAGCGCCGTGCCAGCGACGCCAATCCATCCAAAATCGCCATCTCGGACTTTGCTCCCATGCCGGGCAAGTCTCGCAATTTGCCTGCCTTCGCCGCCTTTTCGAGTTGGGGGAGAGTCGTGATGTCCAGCGCCTTCCAAATAGCGGAAATCTTTTTGGGACCCAACCCCGGCACTTGCAGCCATCCCGCCAATTCTTCAGGCACTTCCTTTTTTAGTTTTTCAAGAAATTCCAGCTTTCCCGTGGAAAGCAGTTCGTCGATCTTTTCAGCGATGGCTTTGCCCACACCGGGGATTTCCTCGAGTTTGCCTTCCTTCCAATATTCGGACGCTTCGCGTCCCAACCCCATCAGGCTTTCGGATGCCTTGCGGTAGGCGAGCGTCTTGTAAATGATCTCTCCCTTGATCTCGAGCAGGTTGGCGATCAGTGTAAACGTATCGGCAAGCTGGCGGTTGTTCATCATAACAATAATCCTTTCGCGAATGAGCAGATTATACGCTTTTTATCGCACCGTCAGCCAGACGCCCGCCAGCACCACTGCCAGACCAAGCAACCGCGGAAGCTCGAACGGACGCTGCACTGCGCCCAGCCAGCCGAAATGATCGAGCACTGAACCCATCAGCAATTGTCCCGCCAGCAAAAGGATCAACGCCGGCGCGACACCGATGCGGGGAATCATATAACTCATTGCGAAGATCACCACCAAGCCGAATGCGCCCGCGCCGAACGCATACCACGGCAGGCTGCGCCATTGATTGAATTTGCTGCCGAGGAACAAAAGCGGAACCAGCGCCACGATCGCGCCGCCCAAGTGGACAATGAACACGCTTTCCAACACGCCCATCTTTTGACTGATCATGCTCGAGAGCGGACCCTGGATACCAACAGCGATTCCTCCCATGAGACCGATAAGAATTATGATGAT
>CAYPHR010000255.1:0-4624 GCA_964410375.1 uncultured Anaerolinea sp.
CAGTTTTAGACATGTTTTCTCCTTGGAAGAATTTAATCCTATTAACCCACAATCTTCACTTAAGTTTCAGTCGCCAAGACAGATTCTAAATCTGTCGTATCTACTAATTCGACCTTGCCGATCGTTACAGGCAACGCAAAGCGGATGGACTTCGCATTCTTCTTTTTATCCACCCTCATCGCGCGGATGATTTCCTCACGCGGCAACTCTGCTGGGATGCGAGTCGGCAACTCCAAATTTGACAACGTGGACTCAATCGCTTCATCCGACCCTCGACCTGCCACGCCAACCCTGACAGCGTACGCCGCCTCAGCGACCATCCCAATCGCAACAGACTCGCCGTGACTCAACTTGAATCCGCTGACGAGTTCCACCGCATGACCAACTGTGTGACCCAAATTCAGCGCCGCGCGGATTCCCTTTTCGTATGGATCCTCTTCGATTATTTTTATCTTCACCGCCATCGCGCGTTTGACGATTTCTTCTAAATTATTTTTCACCCAATCCATTCCATTTGAACACAATGCGAATAATTCAGGGTCGGCAATGATCCCGTGCTTGACCACTTCCGCCATGCCAGAGCGCAGATCGCGGTCGCTGAGGGTGAGCAAAAGGCTGGGGTCAGCCAGAACCAGTTTGGGAGGGTGAAAAGAACCGATGAGGTTTTTCCCCTCGGGTAAGTCGAATCCAGTCTTCCCGCCAATTGAAGCATCCACCATGGCGAGCAGAGTCGTTGGGACGGCGATCCAATCAATGCCGCGCATGTACGTGGACGCGGCAAAGCCCGCGAGGTCGCCGACCACGCCGCCGCCGAGGGCAATGACCGCGCTTTTGCGGTCGAGTCCGTTTTCGAGGAAGGCTTTCCATAAACGGGAAACGGTTTCGAGATTTTTATGTTCCTCGCCCGCAGGGATGACGATTGATCTTTCGATATTGATTTTATTCAAGTGATGCTTGGCGACATTTTCGTCGGTGACGATGATCGAGTTTGCGTAGAGCGAGTTACTAACTCGCTCAACCGAATCGACGATCACGTCATACTCACCCATCGCGGAGAGATGATGGCGTCCCAACAAAATTTGCGCGCGGTGCGCGATCTGTTCAGCGGATTGATCGTCAACATCGAGTTTCATCGTGAACGAATCATAATGCTCGCGGCGATTTTCAAGCAACGACTTGAGTTTCGATTTCAAATCACCCGCAAGCAAAGGTCGCTTGTTTGAATCTTCGTTGAGTCTTGCGAGAAGCGTATCCAACTCTGCCGTGAGCAAAAGGACTTTGCCATTGCTCTCCGCGAGGTGACGATTTTCATCGCGCAACAACACGCCGCCGCCGAGGGCGACGACGCAAGCCCTCACCCCTAGCCCCTCTCCCAAAGGGAGAGGGGAACAAACTTCCCGCAACGCCGCCGATTCCAAATCACGAAACGCCGACTCGCCCTGCCCCTCCATGATCTGCGGAATCGACGTGCCAGCCTTCGATTCGATGACGCGGTCGAGGTCAATGAATGGGAGTTTGAGATTCTGCGAAAGGATTTTTCCAATCGTGGTTTTGCCTGTGGCGGGTGGTCCGTAGAGGAAGATGTGGGTCATGGTAAGTGGAAAGTAGGGAGTTGCGAGTGAACAGTGAGCAGTTATCAGTGGTTATGCTGGCGGACTATATCATGGACATAGGCAAAGATGTGGCGAGGTTGCCTTTGAATTTTTCGAATGACGGAGAGATAAATCGCTCCAAAAATGCGGAAGATACCATAGCCAAGTAAAACTCCAATGGCGTTGAGGATGAGGTCGTTGATGTCTACGGCGCGGAAGGGACTACGCAATAAGAGAGAGATAACGAGCTGGACAAACTCAAATGTAAAGCCAACAACCAGCGCCAGCCAAAAAATGTTCTTTGGCTTGATGCGGGCGATGAAGTTGACGCCAAAGCCGAACGGAATGGTAAGCAGAATGTTCTGATAGATTTCCCGAATACAAAGTTCCAGTCCGCGCGGGTCGCAATAACCAAAATCAAACGGAATAAGATTGATGTTCGGCTTGAAGTTGGATATATCGTACCCAACTGGAAATGGAAAGACAACAACACTGACGACATTAATGATGTAAACGCCAAACACAAAAGCGAAGAATACCTGAAAAGGGTTTTTGTTTTTCAGCCATACCCCGACGAGAATCAGCGCGAGGATAGCAAATGCAATATAGAAGGCGTTTAGATCCATCATCAACAACATATTTTCGTGTGTACCTGTTTACTTGTTCAAGGTGACAATCACTCCCAAAACACGTGCGGAGTATTATCCATTTGCAAATCTTCGAGCGTCGCTTTACGCAACGATTCAAAACGCGGCTTGATCTCGTTCATCGAGTCGCCGCCGAGTTTTTCGAGGAGCGCATCCGCCAGCACAAACGCGACCATCGCTTCCAAGATCGGAACAGCGCGAGGCACGGGGCAAAAATCGGAGCGTTCGTATTTGGTGGGGGCGTTTTCGCCGAGGGCAAGGTCAACAGTATGTTGAGGCGTGAGAGTCGTGGCAATCGGTTTTATCGCGGCGCGGATGACGATCGGCTGTCCGTTGGAGATTCCGCCTTCGGTGCCGCCTGCCCTGTTGGTCAAACGTCGAAGGTCAAAGGTCGAAGGTTGAAGGTTGATCGCGTCGTGGGCTTGTGTGCCAAGTCGTTTGGCGTTTTCGAATGCGTCGCCGACTTCGACTCCCTTGATGGCTTGCACCGACATGACCGCCAGCGCGAGTTTGGCTTCGAGGCGTTTGTCCCATTGGACGAAACTTCCCAAACCCACAGGGAGATTCAACGCGACGATCTCAAGGATTCCGCCCAGCGTGTTTTTTCTGTGAATCGCTTTTTCGATCTCATCCCGCATCTTTTGCGCGGACGTGGAGTCTGGGCAGCGCACATCCGACTCTTCCGCGCTAGTGAAGCGTTCTTCGTAAGGCATGTCACCGAAGTCTGCTTGAATTTCGCCGATGGAGGCAACGTATCCGCCGACAATTATGCCAAATTGATTCAGAAAATGTTTGCACACCGCGCCGACAGCGACGCGCATGGTCGTCTCTCGCGCGGAGGCGCGTTCGAGCGCAGGACGTAAATCCTTGTATCCGTATTTGACCGCGCCAGTTAAGTCCGCATGCCCAGGGCGCGGACTCGTCATCGGCTCGACGGCTTTGCCCTTCCATTTAATGTGATCGGCATTTTCGACGAGCATCGCAATCGGCGCGCCTGTCGTTTCTCCCGCCATCACTCCGCCGAGGATCTGCACAGTGTCTTTTTCAATTTTCATGCGCCCGCCTGAGCCGTATCCCTGTTGGCGGCGAGTCAATTCTTTGTTGATGATGTCAGGCGCGAGAGGAAGTCCAGCAGGCATACCGTCGAGGATGGCGGTGAGCGAGGGTCCGTGTGATTCGCCTGCGGTGAGGAAGCGTAGGGGCATGAGGGGCTCCGAGTGGAAAGTGGAAAGTCAGTGAGCAGTGATTAGTTATCAGTTATCAGTGAACAGTAATCAGTGAAGTGAGGAAAGAGGAAAGAATTATGATTCGACTGATTGATGGAGTATTTCTCTGGAAGGTATGCAACCTGTCCATAGTTCAAAAGACAGCGCGGCTTGTTCGATGAGCATTCCGAGTCCCGTCGTGGCGGATAATCCTTGAGCGCGGGCATCTCGAACTAATTTTGTCTCGCACGGATTGTAGACCAGATCATAAACCAACATATCTGGCTTCAATGATACATCGTTTGGCAAGGGAGAATCATTCACGTTTGGGGTCATTCCCAATGGAGTGGTGTTCACGATCAAATGGAAAGTAGAAAGTGGAAGATCGGCAAGACTCATACTGCGGACTGCGTATTGCGTAAAGGAAGTTGCAAGTCGTTGCGCTTGTCCGATGCGGCGGGCGGAGATGGTTACGTTCCAGCCATCGTTGAGTAACGCATAAACGACGGCTCTTGCAGAACCGCCAGCGCCCAACACCAACGCGAACTTGTCTACTTGTGTGCTTGTATACCTGTTTACCTGTTTCCCTGTTTCCCTGTTTACGAACTTCCTCAAATCCGTCAAAAATCCTGCCGCATCTGTATTATCGCCGATGAGTTTATTATCTCGCAAGTAAATGGTGTTGACCGCGCCGATGGCTTGGGCAGTGGGAGTCAATTCATCGAGAAACTCGATCACACTTTGTTTGTGCGGGATGGTGACGTTGAGTCCGCGCAGTTCGCCTGTACGGAGGCGGGCGAGGAGGTCTTTCAATCCTTGTTTATCATCAGGGAGAATGGGAAAAATGGAATAGTCGCCTTGCAGGTTGCAAGCCTTTAATGCGGCGGCATGAATAGTTGGCGATAACGAATGGCTTAATGGGTAGCCGATGAGACCGAGTGAGTAGTGGAAAGTGGAAAGTAACATGGATAGGAAAGAAGAAAGAGGAAAGAGTTAACGCAAAGATTCAAGGACTTCGAAATAATTGGGGAAAGTTTTGGATACACAAGAAGGATTCTCGATGGAGACGCTTTCCACGCGCAAGCCGATGAGGGAGAACGCCATTGCCATTCGGTGGTCGTTGTAGGTTTGGAAGGTGGCAGGCTGGAAAGTTAGGCACGGATAGATCGTCATTCCGTAT
>CAYPHR010000256.1:0-4621 GCA_964410375.1 uncultured Anaerolinea sp.
CCGCCGCTGTCGCAATGGCAGGTAGACCCCTCTGGAGCACGTTGTTCAGCCTGCTGGTTTGGCTCCTGCTGTGAGGTATCACCGAGCAATTGACCTATCCATCTATCTGAAGGCCAAACGCCTCACCCCGTTCATGCTGCCCATTGGGGCGTGGACATGTTCTCAGCGGTGTTTACTTCCCTTCAGTAAATCATATTAAACAGGGTTTCATCGGCTTTGGATGGAACTCTGTCGGCGCCTCGCAAGATTGCACCAATGGGCAGATTTGCGATACACTTGCCGCGCAATGACCCTCCCCCGTATCCTCCGCACAAAATTAATTCCCCCACCGCGCAACGCACGCATCCTGGCGCGCCCGCGTGTCAGTCAGATTCTTAGGCAGGCTTTGGATTATCGACTCACCATTTTGCAAGCAGAGGCGGGGTACGGCAAAAGCACCGCGCTGTCGGAACTTTCAGACGAAATTCAACCTGTGATTTGGTATCAGGCAAATGAGGAAGATAACGATCCGCTGATCTTCCTCTTGCAGCTATGTCACGCGCTCGGGCATGCCCTGCCCATAATCAAAAATCTTCCCACTTCATTCTTGGAATCATGGGATGGCGCGCAGGGACCGCTTCCGTGGCGAGGTGTGCTTGACGGAGTCATCAACGCGCTCGCGGATGCATCCATCCCCCCAACACTGTTCATTCTTGACGATGCGCATCTGCTCACCGAAGGCGGCGAACTTCCGCTCATTCTTGACCGTTTTATTGCGCTTGCGCCTGTCCATTTTCACATCCTGCTGGCGGGTCGTCCCACCATCACTTTGCCGACACTCACACGCTGGCGCGCGCAGGGTGACGCGCTGATCCTCGACCAATCCACGCTGACGTTTACAAAAAACGAGATCGGCTCGCTTTTCAGCAAACACTATGGTCTTGAACTTGCCAGCGAAGAACTTGATTCCCTACTGGAGTACACCGAAGGCTGGGCAATCGGTCTGCAACTGACCTGGCAAAGCATCCGCTCCCAATCGCCGCTGACTCTTGAATTTCCCCTGCGCTGGCAAGCCGACTCGCTCGAAACGCTCTTCGATATGCTTGCGCACGAAGTCTTCGAGCGTCAGCCTGCCGACGTGCGGGAGTTCCTGCTCGTCACCTCCGTGTTGCGCGACCTTCATCCCGAAGTTTGCGATGCGCTTTACTCCGCGGGTGGCTCTGCTTCCATGCTTGCCTATCTACGGCGGCAGGATCTTTTTGTGACGGAAACCGCATCAGGCACACTGCGCTACCATCACATATTCCATAATTTTCTTCAGCAGCGATCGGATGCAGCCGCACGCACCGCATGGCATCGCAGCGCCGCCGGGTATTTCGTTGCTCATAAAAATCCGGAGGATGCGATCTATCATCTGATCGAAGCCGAGGCTTGGGATGACGTTGCCGACCTGCTTGATACTTACGCCGCCACGCTTCTTTCCACGGGACGGCTGGATACGCTTGCGAGTTACATTGACTCCCTCCCAAGCCTTTCCCTACACCAGCATCCCACGCTCATGTTCACACTCGGCGAACTGGCGCGCATGCATAGCCGCTTTGACGAAGCTCAGGGCTGGTATAAGCAAGCCGAAGTCACCTGGCGCCAGCGCGGACAGCAGGACGGCATCGCCCGTGCCCTGCGCGGACAAGCCCGTGTCTATCTGGATACGGTCAACCCTTCGCAAGCCGAAAAACTGCTCGAAGAAGCCATCCGTCTCAGCGACGGGTTTGAAGACCGCGAAGCACAGGTCAGGTTGTTTGAACTGCTCGCAGAAAACAAGCTCAACTCTGGACACGTTGAAGAAGCGGAGCGTTTACGTCAACGTGCAGAGGAGTTACACGCCGAAGGTCCATCCAATGACCAGTTGTGGTTCCGCGTCCTGCTCCGCACGGGGCGGCTCGAAGAAGCCAGAAGAGGACTGGAGGAACTCGCCGAAGCCGAAAACCGCGAACCTGTGCAAACGCCGCGCGCACACCGCGAGACGAAACTCCTGCTTTCACTCATCTATTCATTCATGGGTCTGAGCGAGGAAGCCCACCAAGCCGCTCTCGAAGGCACCGAACGCGGCGATAAATTGAAATCACCCTTCGTGACGGCGGTCGGTCACATGCGGCAGGGACATGCCCTCAACCTTCTGCTCGCCGCCGAAGAAGACCGTCTCACCCGCGCCGCCTCCGCATTTGAAACGACCATCTCGCTCAGCAAAAGCCTTGATGTGCCGCGCCTTTCGGTGGAAGCCAATTGGGGGCTGTGCCGCGCCTATGGGTATCACGGTGATTTGCAGCGTGCCCAGCGTCACGCGCAGGAAGCGATTGACGTTGCCGCCGAAGCAGGTGACGAATGGATCTCGTCACTGACCCGCCTTTCGATGGGCGCCAGTTTAATGCTTGCCGCCCGTTACGAAGCCGCCGAAGTCTGGCTCAACCGCGCAGTGCGCGGCTTTGAAGAATGCAGTGACTCCTTCGGACGCAGTGCCGCGCGTTTGTGGCTGACGTATGGTCATTTCAAACAAAAGAAATTTGATTTCGTCGCCCAACTCCTGCCCGACCTGCTGGCAGTTTGCGAACAAAACGGCTATTCGTTTTTATTCACCCGCCCTACATTGCTGGGTCCTGATGATGAGCGCATGTTTGTTCCGCTGTTGCTGCTTGCCCGCCAACATGATTGGGAAAGCGGCTACGCGGATCGACTGCTGGATACGCTCGGCTTGCGCGAGGTCAGAATCCACCCCGGGTTTCGACTCACCGTCGAAACGCTGGGCAACTTTCAGGTTAAGCGGGGCAGCGAGGTCATTCCTTCCAATGGCTGGCGGCGTGAGAAGTCGCGTCAGTTGTTCCAGTTACTGCTCACGCATCACCGCTCTCCGCTCGACCGCGACCAGATTTGTGAGCATCTGTGGCCCGGAGCCGACCCCGTCACCGCCCAACGCAACTTCAAGATCACGTTGAACACGCTCTATCAAGTGTTGGAGCCGGACCGGGATGCGGGCAGCGACTCAGCCTTCATCGTGCGGGATGGAACGACTTATACCCTGCGCATCCACGCCGACCTTTGGCTTGATTCTGACCATTTCGCCCGCCTCACTCGTGAGGGATTCAAACCCAATGGACTGGCGTCCTTGGAGCAGGCTGTGGGCTTATATCACGGCGATTATCTGCCCGATGCACTCTATGAACCATGGGCAGCCGAAGAGCGTGAACGCCTCGCTGTGCTCTATCTCGAGGCTGCCGATAAGTTGTGCGAGCTGTATCTTGGCGAGGAACGTTTCAATGAAGTTGTCGACCTTAGCCAGCGTATCCTCGCCCGTGACAACTGCTGGGAGCGCGCCTACCGCCACCTGATGCAAGCCTACAACGCCCTCGGCGACCGCGGTCAGCTTGCGCGCACGTATCAACGCTGTCAGCAAACCCTGAAGGATGAACTTGATGTTCTGCCTTCGCAGGAAACGCAGGAACTGTATAAAAAATTGATCCGTGCGTAAGAGGCAGGTCGTCTCTTCGGATTTTCCACCTTCCATACCCCGTCATCCGAACACTTTGTAACCCGCTTGTTACCATCCCTTGCTATCTTGTACGGGATGGAAGCCTCGACTCTGCCATTCATCTCCTCCTTCATCATCCGTTTTGTCGTGGATGAAAGCTCTTCTGAAACGACCTCCTATCATGGTACGGTGCGGCACATCCAAACCGCCGAGGAGATCAGTTTTACCGAATGGCGCGAAGCGACCGAGTTCATGCGCCGTTTTGTGCGGCTGGATGAACTCCAGCCTCCGTCAACTACAACTCCCCAAAACTAAAATCACCAATCAACTGATCTCTCAAACTGGAAGGTATTATGCGTAATGTACAAATTCTCAGCACGGGTAGTTATGTCCCTGAACGAATCGTCACCAACGCCGAAGTGGACGCGCTCTTGGGTGACTCCACGGATGAATGGCTGATCGCCAATGTTGGGATTCGCGAACGCCGCTGGATGGCACCCGACCAAGTGACCTCTGATTTGATTGTGGAAGCCTCCAAAAAAGCCCTCGATCGCGCGGGACTGAAAGCTGGTGACCTCGACCTGATCATTGTCTCCACCGACACCCCAGACTACCTGTCTCCGTCCACATCGGTTGTCGTGCAATCCAAACTCGGCGCGGACAAGGCGGGTTGTTATGACGTCAACTCTGCCTGCGCGGGCTGGGTCACTGCGCTCGATCAGGGCGCCCGCTATCTGATGACCGAACCTTCCATGAAGTACATCCTCGTCGCGGGCGGATACGGCATGAGCCGCTTCCTCGATTTCACGGATAAGAAGACAGCGAATTTATTTGCTGACGGCGCGGGCGCAGTTGTGTTAGGCGTTGGCGAAGAACAGGGCTTCCTCGGCTCGAACCTGCTGTCGGTCGGCTCCTTCCACGACGCGTTGGGTATCTACACGGGCGGCACGTATCGTCCCTGCACGCCGGAGAACATGGCGCAGTTCGGCGCTCCCAAGGTGGAATTCGTCAAAAAATTCCCCAAGACCTTCAATACCGAGTACTGGCCCAAACTCATGCAGGGTGCGCTCGACAAAGCCGGGCTGACCTTCAACGACGTGGATCATTACTTCTTCACCC
>CAYPHR010000257.1:0-4592 GCA_964410375.1 uncultured Anaerolinea sp.
CCGCATCATCGGTTTCCGCAACCGCATCATCGTCATGTTCAACTGGGCGTGGGATTATCTGTTCTACGACAATCAGGTCAGGTTGATCACGAAAGAGTAACTTTCATGTAGGTCACGTTTCAAACGTGACCTACGGTTGTATGTGTTCTTCCAACTCCCTGTACACGAACCATTCCCCCTTGCGCTTGTCCACGCTTTTGATGGCGCGGTCATAATAGATGTCGAAGACCTGTCCCGAATCCACCTTAACACGGAAGTAAAACCTGCCCACGTTCAACGATCCGCGTGTGGAGGCGAGCGCCGCGTGTTCGGGGCGCATGTTGTTCGCCATTTTGCCGCGCCGTGAGAAATCCGCCCACTCGGAGATGGTATCCGTGACGAGATAGGTCGTCCCGTTCCAGATGAATCCGTTCGGGCAGTGAGGCGTCTTCTCACGGATGGGCGGCGAGTCAAAGAACGGTTCGATGTGTTCGTCGAAGAAGTGAATGGGAGTCAGTTCGGGCATGGAGAATGGTCAATGGCTGGAGGCAGGTTTGCGTCAAGAGGGAAGCGGGGTTTCGTCTACTGCGGCATGAGGCGCACAAGGAATGGGATCACAATGGAGAGTATGAGCATCATGATCGAAATCGGGAAAAGGATGACGGGCGCGAGCCAGAGTTCCCAAAAGGAATTTACGCGGGCTTTGGCGGGGTTGTCGGGCTGGTAGAGCAGGGTGGTTACGTCTCCAACTTGATGGGTGGGCGGGTTGGAAGAGTTGACGCTTTCGTATTCATACTCCTGCCCGTTGACGGTGTAACGGAAGACGGGGGAGTAGGATGTTCCAGAATCGGAGGAGTGGGACGATTCAAGGCGGACGACGGTCCCTTCAACCTCGATGCCGCTGCTGACGAATTGATAGCTGGAATAGCCGAACCAAAGGCTGACGATCAGCATAATGACGGCGCCGATGGGTAGAAGGGCAAAGGCGCATCCCAGTTTTCTACGGGGTGGTTTTGTTGTGTTGCCGTCTGAAAAGATTTCGTCCACTGTTTGCATGTTTCACCTCTAAGAATTGGATTTGTAAACTTGAAATCCCTGCTATTAAATGACAACTTTGTCGCGCCGCCAGGCACGAGCCATGAAGAAGGTCACCAGCAGGGATGCGAGTACCATGGCAGGGATGATGATCGCGGGGAATAGCCAGCGTTCCATGAAATTGTCTATCTGTGCGGCGTTGGGGTTGGCGGGGTCATATCGAACGCGGACCTGCCTGCCGACCGTGTAATCGGTTTGATTTGAGGCAGTGTCGCTTTCGAAGGAGTAGGTTTGCCCGTTGGCTTGAAATTCGATCACAGGCGCATACACACAGCAATAGCCTTCGCTGGTGGTGCTTTCTTCGAGACGGGTGATCGTGCCTGTGGTGACTTCGCCCGTCGTTTCCAATGTCCAACTGACAGATGCAGCGTAGGCTCCCCACAAACAGAATGCCGCAAAGAACAGGTTTACGATGATCGTCATACATCCAATATAAAGACGATTCGCGCCGCGCCCTACTTTTCCCAGTGTGTTGGCGGCTTTGTCAAAATTCTTTTCGTAGGCTTCAACGGCTTGGTTGAATTGCTCGTTCTCATCCATGGATACCTCTAAGGTCGGAATTAATGTATCTTAACACGGACGTGATGAATTTCAAAGTGACAAGTTGGTTATAATTTGAAAATGAGGTTCCATGATCGTTCTTTATCGTGAAGAGAAAAGTCCGCAGGCGGATGCCATCGAGGCGGAGTTCCGCGAGTTGGTGCTGGGTTATGACCGCGTCATCGTGGAGCCTGACCGGGCGCGTGAGTTATTTGATGGACATTCCCTGCCCATAATAAAAAACAACGAGCGTGTGGTCAGCGGGATTGAAATCCCAATGTATTTGAAGGATTTGGAGAAACTCATGCGCGACTGGCAGATGTTTCAGGGTGATTATTGTTATGTGGATGAAGATGGAGAGGATTGTTGATAAAAAAAGTGACGGTCACCTTCAAGGTGACCGTCACTTTTTCGGCGAAACTTAATACCGCAGCACCATCGCGATGCGTCCGTGATCGTCCAACTTGCCATTTGGCACGAACACAACCTTCCCTTTTTTGTTCAGTACTTCTTCGATGATCTCATCCACAGCATCGTCAATGACATCGGGTGCGGTGGAATCTTCCGCGGGAATGATGTTCTTTCCGTTCTGGTCGAGGCGGGCGGAATAGTGGAAGTCGTCTTCGACGAGCAGGAGGTCGCCGCGTCCTTCCTGGGCGAGCACCCAGATATCCCCGATGGTCGAAGCGGATTTTTTCTCGCCGATCGCTTTGTCCAGTTGGGCGAGCGCTTCCTTGCGTTTGTCGTTCAGGTATGTCTCGAGCACGGGCGCGACCAATTTACCCAATTCATGCGGCGAAGTTTTATCATGGTTGCCGGTCACCGAGCCGATGATTGAGTTCTTGTGCGCGGTCAGATCATTGAAGAAAGCGAGATGGCGGTCCACGCCAGCCAGGACGACGGGCAGGTCATCTTGCGCAAGCATATCCTTCAGCGATGCATCCACCTTGCGGAGAAATTTTTGGAAGTATTCATCGCGATACGCAGATCTTTGCACACCAAAACCGCCGGGCAGGGGCGCTTCTCCACCCGGACCTTCATGCACCATGGGGAATCCTCTTTCCTGAATTTCCTCCAGCGTATCATTTGTCCCTTCATACAGGCGGGTGGGTTTTTCGCTCAGCACCAGCACCCAATAACGCAGGGAGTGGTTGAGCGCGTACACCAGATCGCGCGTGGCAAAGGTTTCATCGATGATGACGCGTTCCTTGACCGTGAACGGCAGATGAAAGGCGCGCGCAAAATCCTGATTGACGAACAATGCCAGCCCGCCGAGCGTGCGGTTGAAGTCGATGCCGCTGGCAAGGTCTTCGAGACGTTTTAACAACGCTTCGACCTCCCGTTTGCCGAATTCACTTAGCAATCGGTTTGTGGCTTCGCTGATGAGGTTTTTCAGACGCACAGGGTCCTGACGGTTATCAGGCGCGGTGCGATGCGTGGGCAGGATGATGGTCAGGTTTGGGTAACCGCGGATTTGTTGCAGTAATCGGACATCGTGTAAATTCATGGTTTCTCCCTTTAAGATTTTCTTTCATAATACCATGCGGAAAAAGGAGAAGATAAATTTACGCTCAATATCTCATGAAACGCTTAATTTTTTACAGGCAGGTCCAGATCCAATGCCACTACCAGGGCGGTCCGCGCCCATTCGCTCAGTGATTTTCCGTTTTCCCATTCCTGATATTTCTCAGCGAGCATGTAGCGTGCCGTGGTTTCTTCTTTTTCTTCGCTGACGAGGCGCGCAACGGCTGTGAAGGTGTGTTTTGCGATCCGTACGGTGATGTGTGGGTCTTTGAGCAAGTTCTTAACCCAATCGGATCTGTCCCTGCCGCCGGAAAGCAGGTAGAGTGAATTACCATCCATACCAAACCAGATCTCGATCTCATGCGGGTTGCCCGTTTTCCTTCCCCTGGTGGTCAGGTAACAATACTCTTCCTTCGTCAACTGGTCTGCTGGATGCATTTTTTTATTTTCCTATGGATTTATCGATTTCCCGCCTGCGTAAATTCTAAACGTCTTTTCCCCTGCCTTGCGGCAGTTTTTGTTTCAGTTCATCGCGTGACTGTGGATTTGCCATGGGGATTCCCACTTTATATGCCGCCGATGCGATGGAGTGCGCCACGGAAGGGGATGATAATAGTACGAAGAAGATCAGGAGCACTCCTTTGAAGGTTATTGCCCAATCCAATTTGATGAAGATCATTGCAAGTAGCAGAAAGACCAGTCCGAACACGCTGACCTTGCCTGTCGCATGCAGGCGGGTATAGACATCCGGCATTCGGATGAACCCGATCACGCCGATGACCGAAAGAAGGGTTCCAAGTATCAGCAGAAATGCTGAAAGGATATTCGCGGCAGTTTCCATTTAGAACACCTTTTGATCCGAAATGTATTTTGCCAGCGCCACTGTGGAGAGATATCCAAGCGCGGCGGCGGCAATGGCGATATCTATGTAGATTTTGCTGCCCGTGATAATAGCGACGATCACCAGGACAGAGATCGTCAATGTGCTTGTCAGGTCAAGCCCGGTAAGGCGGACAAGACCATTTTCGCCGCGCAAGGCTCTCCATGCGGAGAGGATCGCCATTCCCAGATAGATTGCCAATACAACCCATATCAAACTTTCCAAAAATTTTTCCATGGTAGCGTCCTTAAAATTCCTATTCAAACATTTTGCTCAAGAAGTTCTTGCGTGTTGATTGCGCTTTTTCGATGAACTTTTCCGTGTCAGTTACATCCAGACAGTGGGTATACATCACACCTTCATCATCAATCGCCACGACCAATTCGCCCGGAGACAGAGTGATGGCGTGCGCGGATAGGGCGGTGCCCAGGTCACTTTTGCTGCCGGATGGGATGGCAATAATGCCGGGGTTGATGGGCAGTTTCGGGTCAAGGACGATGCGGGCGGTGCTGATCCCGCCGCGGATGACATCCATTGCGACCGTCCATATGTATCCAATTCCCGCCGCTATGAA
>CAYPHR010000258.1:0-4588 GCA_964410375.1 uncultured Anaerolinea sp.
GGGGCGACGTTTGGGGTTGGAACTGGCAACCCCAAATTTGCTCGAACAGATTTCCTTTGGGGACACGCACAGCGTCCTTGAACTCCGTGTTCCGGAAGCGATGGCGGGCAAAAGTCTTTCCGAATTGAATTTTCGCAAACGGTACGATGCCATTGTGGTTGCTGTGAAACACGAGGCTTCGGTAACCATATCCCCCAATGCAGAGCAGGTCATCGATACGAATGATATTATCGTCCTGATCGGGCGTACGGAAAAAATTTCCAAGTTAACTGAGTTGCGCTGATACCATGATGAACCTTCGAAAAAATGGGGGATTATCGCGCCGCATCCCCACACCGGTGAGGCTGGCTTTGGGGCTGGCATTGATGGTCTTTGTTTCAACGCTTATTCTTATGCTGCCGGCGATGGGTGCGGAGCGTCCCTTGCGCCCAAATGAAGCCATGTTTACCGCCGTTTCCGCGCTGACCGTGACCGGGCTTACTATTATTACCCCTTCCACCGACATGACGTTGATCGGGCAGGTTGTCTTGTTGATCCTCATACAGATCGGCGGGGCGGGATACATGGTGGCGGCGGTGATCATCTTTCGGCTGCTGGGTCGCAGCATCTCGTTTGCGGATCGGCTGGCGCTTCGTGACTCATTCGGATTGCTGGATATGAACGCCATTCTGGTGCTGACGCGCCGCGTAATGACGACGGTGATTGCCCTTGAACTAATGGGAGCCATCATCCTCTGGTTTCATTGGCGGGCAGACTTGGGACCGGGCAGGGCGGTCATCTTTGCCATCTTTCATTCCGTTTCCGCCTTTTGTAACGCAGGCTTCGACCTATTTGCAGGGACTCCGGGTTTCAAAGGCATACCAAACGACACCTTTTCCCTGACGGTCATGGGAACCTTGATTTTCATCGGCGGGTTGGGGATTCCGGTGGTGACCGATATTCTGCTGGTTTTGATACGTTCCCGCCGCGTACTCTCCCTGCACTCGCGCCTGACGTTGCTGATAACGGGAATTCTTATCATTCTGGGTTCTGCCGGCTTGTTTTTTCCTGAAACTCAACCGGGTGGAACATTGTCCGAATTGCCCCTGAATCGCGCGATAACGATCTCGGTCTTTCAATCGATTTCAGCGCGCACAGCTGGCTTCAGCGCCATTGATGATTTTTACGATCTTGCAGCGTCAAGCCAACTCCTGAAGATCACGCTGATGTTTATTGGCACTGCCCCAGCCTCGATGGGAGGCGGGATTACGACCAGTACCCTGGTGGTACTTCTTTTAGGCTTGTGGGCATTTGCCCGCGGACGTGAGACGCCTCACATCTTCGGACGGAGTTTGGGCGCTGCCACCATGCGGCGTGCCTCCGCCGTGCTGACGATTTCGCTGGCGGTTGTCATCAGCGTCACCTGGATCCTGCTCATCACTCATCCCGGCGCATCATTGGACAGCGTGCTATTTGAGGTCATATCTGCCTTTGCCACCTGTGGATTGTCTTTGGGCTACACCAGCAACTTGAGCATATTTGGGCAAGTGATGATCTGTCTCGTCATGTTTTGGGGACGCCTGGGGGCGATCACCATCATCATGGCGCTTGCCCAACTCGCCCCGCCGCGTTTGGTTGCATTCCCAGAAGAGCAGATATTGATGTAAGAATGTATTCAAGGTTATTGCTTATGGTAAACTGACCTTGCTCCCCCTTACTTGGCAGGTTGCCATGTTCGCAAAAGAGAATAGTCGTATATAGACTAAAATTCCATCAAAACGGCCGTCTTCTTATCTAAAAACCCATATGAAATATACTTCCGCCACCGCAATCTCTCATCCCAACATAGCCTTGGCGATGTAATCTCAAAGGAACACAATCCCGCCAAACGCATGCGGGAATTTATTTTGTGGCAGCGGAGCTTGTTATCCCCATACATGGTGGTATCTGCGATACTCCGTTGAAATAGTATGCTTGAATAATCTGGGAAGGTGATTACCACAAAGTAATATACTGGGTTATGTGGTGTGTCACATTTTTTTAAGAAGTATGTGTGCAGCACGAGATGCCAATTTATGCCAACTCCAATCGTCAAAACCAAACTCCACCTGCCTGAATTGCGTCCACGTCTGGTATCCCGCCAAGCGATACTTTCTGCCATTTCTGCAAGTCTGCGGGATGGACGCAAATTGACTCTCATCTCGGCTCCGGCGGGATTCGGCAAAACGACCCTGGCTCGCGCCTGGGTGGATTCGAGCAGACTCCCCGTGGTTTGGCTCTCGCTTGATGAAACGGACTCCAATCCCGAGCGTTTCCTGTCCTACCTGGTCGCAGCCTTGCAGCGCATCATCGCAGGCATAGGCGCAGACCTATTGCGCGCACTCGATATGCCCCAGGCACCTGCGCCCGACATCCTGTTGGACTCCCTGCTTAACGAACTTGCCATCAGTGAAGATTCGTTTGTGCTGGTGCTGGATGATTACCATCTGGTCGATTCAAAACCCGTGGATGAACTGCTCGCGGTTTTGGTGGAGCACATGCCAGCCTGTATGCATCTGGTCATCATCACACGTGAAGACCCCGCCCTGCCGCTTGCCCGCTTGCGCGCCAGAAATCAACTGACCGAAATCCGCGCCGCCGATTTGCGCTTTAGTGAAACTGAAGCCGCCGAGTTCCTTAAACAAGTGATGGGACTGCATCTCTCCGCAGAAGAAATTGCTATGCTAGAAAAGCGCACCGAAGGCTGGATTGTCGGTCTGCAACTGGCGGCGCTCTCCATGCAAGGCAAAGCGGACACGTCCGCATTCATCCGTGCCTTTGGAGGAACGAATCAGTTTGTGCTTGATTACCTGCTGGAAGAAGTGCTTCATAAACAACCAGAGCGCGTGCAGGGGTTTTTACTGCATACCTCCATTTTGAACCGCATGAACGGTTCATTGTGTGATGCGTTGTTGCAAGATACCATCCCCGCGCAGGAGACGCTGGAAACCCTGGAGCGCGACAACTTGTTTGTCATTTCGCTCGATGATGAACGGCGCTGGTATCGCTATCATCACCTTTTCCGTGACCTGCTGCGTCAACGCCTAAGCCAGACATACAGCAAGGAAGAAGTCGCGGGGATGCACATCTGCGCCAGTGAGTGGTTCGAGCAACATGGCGAAGTTGGCGAGGCTTTCCAGCACGCCATGTCCGCAGCGGACGTTGAGCGTGCCGCCCGCCTGCTCGAAAGCAGTTGGCTCGGCATGGATGAAACCTTTCAGACAGGCACCTGGCTTGGGTGGGCAAACCAACTTCCGTTGAGTGTGAGGCGGTTGCGTCCCGTCCTGCTGACTCAAATGGGCTGGGCATACATGGACGCGGGTAATGTTGAAGCGAGCGAATCCTGTTTGCAGGAAGCCGAAGCCAGTTTGAAGAATCCGCTTGAAAAACTGGTCATAATCGAGGCTCAGCAATTCCGCGTACTGCCCGCGCGAATCGCGATCGCACGCGCCTACAACGCGCAGGTGCAAGGTCGGTTTGCAGATACGCTCAGGTATGCCGAGACGGCGCTGGACTTGATTCCGGACGATCATGCGTTTATGCAGGCGCAAGCCGCTTCGATATTGAGCGCGTCGAGTTGGGCGCATGGCGATTTGGAAACAGCCTACGAATATATGAGCAATTTTGTAACCGCCTCGCTAAACAATGGAAATATTGCTTTTGCGATTGCAAGCAGTTTTGCCAAGGCGGCGATTTTGGTCACGCAGGGACGCTTGCGTGACGCCATGCAGGTGCAGCGGTCGGCGCTGGAGTTGGCAGCCACGTACCACGCCGAAGACTTCTCGGCGCAGCATCATTTGGGTTTGGGCTTGCTGCATTATGAAATGGGCGAAGATGAACGCGCCGCACTGCACTTGCAAAAAGCGTTTGAACTTGGGCAGCAGACCAACACCGTTGATTGGGCGTACAACAAGAGACGGGCGCAAGCCTACCTGAAAGAATCTGATGGGGATTTGGATGCCGCGCTTGATCTATGGGATGAAGCCGAGCGCGTTTACGTCCGCACGCCGATCCCCAACCTGCGCCCGGTGGATGCGATGAAGGCGCGTATTTATCTCAAACAAAACCGACTGGATAAAGCGCAATCGTGGGCAGCTAGGAGCGGGCTTTCGCTGCACGACGCGCCTGATTACCTGCATGAATTCGAGCGGCTGACGCTGGTAAAAATCACGCTGGCGGATTCTCCCAATGGGCAACAGATCATTGATGTATTGAAATTGTTGAATGCCCAATTCAAGCTGGCGCAGAAACAAAACCGTCTGCGTAGTCAGATCGAAATTCTGATCTTGCAAGCCCAGGCGTTGTACACAAAAGGCGAAACCGCTCAAGCTGCGTCCGCGCTGGAACAAGCCTTGCAGCTTGCCGAACCCGAAGGCTATTTGCGTTTGTTCGTCGGCGATTGCAAGTCAATGATAGAGTTATTACTGAAAATCAAAAGCGGCTATTTGCAAAAATACGCAAAAAGAATTCTGGCGAAACTTACCCCACAAAAAGACATTCAGCCTCCATCCTTCATGATTCAGCCTTTGATCGATCCACTCAGCGAACGCGAACTCGAAGTGTTGCGTCT
>CAYPHR010000259.1:0-4555 GCA_964410375.1 uncultured Anaerolinea sp.
CTTGTTCTATAGAGCGCCGCAAAAAATACGACCCCCAATACAAGAAATGCAAGCAATGCAAATAGTATGCTGAACGACATGAATTCTCCTTAAATTGGTTGGTAAAACGTTGGCATTGTATCCGGATTTTTATCGCTCAAACGCCGTGCAGACCGCTCCCCACTCTTCAATGGACAACGTCTCGGCGCGGCGCATGGGATCGATGCCAGCAGAAACAAGCAGGACCTCGGCATCTTTGGCGGCAACGTGAAGCCCCGAAGAGAGCGAATTCCGCAGGGTTTTGCGTTTTTGAGAGAAACCCGCCTTGATCAATTTGAAGAAGGTTTCCAGCATTCCGGTTGGGATACGCGGCTTACCATATATGTCTATGCGCAAGATGGCAGAATCCACTTTGGGGGCGGGATGAAAGGCTCCGGCGGGGATCTTCGCCGCGATTCGGGGCTGACCGTACACCTGCACGCTCAACGCAAGCAGACTCAAATCCCCGGGCTGGGCGCAGATGCGTTCCGCCACCTCCTTCTGGATGGTCAGCACAATGCGGCGCGGCTTGGGGTCGCTTTCGAGCAAATGGCGGATGATCGCGGAGGTGATGTTGTACGGGATGTTCGCCGCGACGATATAATCCGGCTGATCCACGAGATCGGAGATGGATAATTTCAGGATGTCACCATGCACCACGCGCACGTTCGGATACGGGGCGAGAACTGCCTGAAGCGGGGCGAGCAGGTCCGGGTCCAGTTCGACCGCTGTCACATTGCGGGCGGCGACAGCCAGATGGCGCGTCAAACTGCCGAGACCGGGACCGATCTCCAGCACACAGTCATCTTTCAGGATCTCGGCGGTCGCGGCGATCTTCTCCAGCGCGGATTCATCCTGCAGGAAATTCTGGCCAAGGCGTTTGTCGGCGCGCAGACCGTAGCGTTTGAGTACGGCGGCGGCATTGAGCGGGGGGATGGCTGGTTTGTTCATTCGCAGATCGAAACGGTGCTTTCTTCTTCGGAGGAAGTCGTTGTGCTGATGGTCGAGGGCCATGTGCCGTTTTGGAAACGCGCGGAGTAGTCACGCAGGACGCCGAAATCGGCTTCAAGGACATAGACTCGTTTGTTGAAGACCGGGTCAAAAACGCGCCCCTGCTTGAAAGTCTCCTGCGGGAAACTGGCAAATGCAATGTTTTGCAGCGGCATTTGCGTACCGAGACACGCCAGTTGACCGAGTTGTTCCGGCGTGAAATCGGTGCGGATATTGTCTTTGAACGATTCGATCAATTTCGGGATCTGTGTCACCACCATGGGGCTGGTGAGTTTTTTCTGCAGGGCGCATACCACCATGTTCTGGTTGTTCGTGCGTTCGAAGGCTCCTCCACTGCGGTTGCGCACCACCTTCAAGGTTTGATCTCCGTCCAGCGTATGAAACCCGACGGGCAATCCGGTATTCCTTGCGGTTTGCTGGTCCGGGATGTTGAGTTCCACCCCGCCCACAGCGTTGACGATGTTGACGAAGGTCCGCATGTTCACAGTGACATAATGGTCGATCTTGATGCCAAAATTGATGTTGAGCGTCAGCGCAAGCAGACCGGAGCCGCCGCTGGGATCGTCCCAGTATTTGAAGCCGGGTTGACCATACAGGAATGCCTGGTTGAGCTTTTCATGATCCTGTCCGTTGAGGTTGTCGGCAATATGAGGGATCTCCACCCACAGGTCGCGCGGAAACTCCAATACGGTGACCTTGGGAGTGACAAAATCCACGCGCAGGATGCGGATGGCGTCCGCCAGCCCATAGGTGTAATTATCGCCGCGTGTGTCCGCGCCGATGACGAGAATGTTCATCACGTTCGGTCCGCCGCATTTGGCAGCGGGCGTGTTGGTGGCGAAGGAAATGGTCGGCGCGAGCGTGACCTGTCCCACCGGAGATGGGGCGGGCGAAGCCGTCCAAGTGGGAGGCAAGGTCTGCGCGGGCAGGACTGGTCCGAGCGGCTGACTGGCAAAAGCGCGATAGGTTTGCGCGGCGTTAATGCCAATGATCACCACCAGCGACGCGGCAATGACGGACAGAATAGCAATGATGGTCTTTTGCGGGCGCGTCATCGCAGAAAGCTCGGGATCACAGGCGGAGCGGGCGCGAGGAAATACACCGTCACCCAGCCGGAGAGTCCGCCGATATTGTCGTCGTTATAGCCGAGGTCGATCCATTTGGTGCGCGGAACTCCCAGCGCGGTTTCGATGATCGGTCCGCCGCCGGTATCGCCGATGGTAGCAAGTCCGTAACCGGGAATGTACACGCGCAAGCCCGCCAGCTGTGGATAAATCGAATAATCCACCGCTACAATGCCAAACCCGGCGCGCGCGCCGCTCGCGGTACGGTAGGAACATCCGCCCGTGCCGATATTGCAGGGCGAATACCACGTGGCGTACATTTCCGTTACATACCAGTACTCATGCGGAGACCCGCCGCCGACCGGCGAAAGCACGATCTTCAAGCCCCGTCCTACGATTTGCGTTTGCGGTTCGCTCAGCATCGTTTCCTGTTCCACTTCACGGCTCGCCTCGGTTCCGTTCTCATAGCGGATGCGCGTGCGCACCATCGCCACGCCCTCCACGCCGGGCTGGATGATCTCGTCCTGTCCGAACGGCAGGTCAGGCGCTTCACGGGTTTCGGTCTCGAAGGGGATGGCTTCCAATTCGACTCGGATGGATTCGGTGACTCTTGTCACCTGGATCTGACCATCGGCAGGCGGCGCTTCATGCTCTGCGGGACGGCTGGTATCCAACCCTACAAGCGGGATCCCCGCCTCTGCCAGAGCCTCGCCCACCGTCCCTGCGGCGGAGCGGATGTGAAGCGCTTCATCGCCGGTCGCGACGAACAGGTCACGGGCGGGAGTCAAACTCACGGTCATGGGACCAAGGATCGGCGAGTCGGGAGGCGGAAGGATGTCGTCATGGATGTTGAGCGGGAGCCCGGCGTCGGTCAACGCCTCTCCCACCGTCAACGCGGACGTTCGGATTTCCTGCCCGCCATCCGGCGTAACGAGCGTGAGCGTCACCGCGCGGCGCAGTTGCAGTTGAATGGCTCCGCCTTCCGCGATGGCATCCTCCAACGCGTGCGGAATACCGTTGACGAAAACGCGGTCATCCATGCTCGGCGCAATGCCAGCCTGCGTCAAGATCACCAATGGCACGCGCTCGCTGGAATGAATATTGATCGTGTTCTCACCATCAAGGATGGTGATGGATTTGCTTACCGGCTGGCACGCGGATAGCGCTAAAAACAGCGCGAACACCAGCCATCGAAGATGTTTCATGGATGTAATTATATACCACCGCTGCCCCGCCAAAAATTTCGGATACAATTCCCTGCATGGACGTTCTCACCAGCACATCCAATCCGCTTGTCAAACAGGCACGCGCCCTGCGCCAAAAAAAAGCCCGCGCCGAAAGCGGGACCTTCCTTGTTGAGGGAATCCATCATGTCGGCGAGGTCATCGAAGCAGGCTGGGATGTGGATGCCATCCTGTACGCCCCTGATTTACTAACCAGCGGATTTGCGCAAGATCTACTGGCGCGCGCCTCGCGCCTCGGACTTAAACTCCAGCCTGTCTCTCCCCATGTCATGGAATCGCTCGCTGACAAGGAAAACCCGCAGGGCATCCTTGCGGTGGTGCGTCAAAAGCAATGGACGTTCGATGATCTGAAATCCCCCAAGCGGACTGTGGCACTGGTCTCCCCTCAGGACCCGGGTAACGTCGGTACCATTCTGCGCACGATGGATGCGGTCGATGTCGATGCGCTCTTCCTGCTCGACGGCGGTGTGGAACTGTACCATCCCACCGTCGTCCGCGCCAGCATGGGGACGTTATTCTGGAAGCCGGTGGTGCAGGCGTCGTTCAACGAGTTCATAGATTGGGCGCACAGGGGCAATCTGCAGCTTATTGCCACCTCCGCCAAAGCGGACACGGATTATCGCAAACTTGACCCTCAGTCACCGTGGGCGCTGGTGCTCGGCAACGAGCAAAAGGGGCTCTCCGCCGAGCAATCCGCTGCTTGTGATATGACCATCTCCCTGCCCATGCAGGGACGCGTCAGCTCGCTCAACCTGTCCGTGGCGGCAGGAGTGTTGTTGTATCAGTTGACGGGGTAGGGAGAGGCGCAGATTGTAGAAGTTGGAAGATAATGCAACATCGTAGGGACGACCCTTCATGGTCGTCAAAAGCCCTTGCCCCGAGGGAAAGACCATCGTCATCACAGATGCGGGAACTTCCTTTCGTTCGGCATGTTCTCCGGACCCGACACCAGTTCGCGCGTCATCACCTTCAAAGTAGAAGGCATGAGCAAGGACGCCGTCACCAAGACACTGAGCAACGTGGTCAAGAAGTTTTGGGATATTTTCTTGAGTTAGCTGGAAACAAAAAAAATGGTGTGTAAAACCTGATTTTTGAATATAGCTACCTACAAATCTGATTGCATTGTCCTTTCTCTTGCATCAATACGGAGGGGCGTGATAAAATACTGCACGCTGGAAAACCCATTGGGGGCTCGTCTAATGGCAGGACAGCTGACTC
>CAYPHR010000260.1:0-4555 GCA_964410375.1 uncultured Anaerolinea sp.
GTTGTTCATCCTT
This sequence comes from uncultured Anaerolinea sp., assembly GCA_964410375.1. Lineage (GTDB taxonomy): Bacteria > Chloroflexota > Anaerolineae > Anaerolineales > Villigracilaceae > Villigracilis. The sequence goes on from CAYPHR010000260.1 coordinate 14, forward strand.
GAGATCAACCCCAACCCTGCCATCATGCTTCAGCCCAAGGAATACGGTCCTGCCGATTATATGATCCTGTACGACAAGGATGGCTATAAGGGATTCTTCGATCGTATCTTCGAAGCAGCCAGGGCGCGTTATAAGATGCGTCAAAAGACTTAAAACAAAAGGACGCGCCTGAGCGCGTCCTTTTGTTTTTTTATTCTACGGTCTGCTGACAACCAGGTTGTCGAAGTGAACTTCGGCGGTGCGGTTCTCGGACTCAAAGGAGATCGCCGAGAAGGCAATACTGCCGAACGTGGAGCCATCGGCGATCGTCGTTGCAGAAGCGATTTCCGTGCCGTTGACTTCAAGTTTCAACTGGTTCCCATTGCAGGAGGCGCGGATGCGGTTCGTGGCATTCCCCTGGTTGATGACGCTGGAGAATTCATAATCCACCAATGGACTCATTGAACTGGAAGTGATACTGCGGATGGTGTAGTAACCGTCCGCAGTGATTGCGAACATGTAGCCGTCTATGGATGTGTCTTCCCGCTCGCTCAAGCGGCAGATCACGCCAAAACCGACATTGTTATTGGATGGACCGACCGCCATGGTCGCATCAACTTCAACGACGGTGTCACCGAACTGCGAATTGGACCTTCCCCAGTGCCACAAGTCGCTTATGGCGCGCACAACATAGACGCCGTTGCGGGTCTCGGTGGAGCCGTTTTCATCTGAGAATGCTTCCATTTCCGGGCTGGTAACACTAAAATCATCTGAAAATATCACATTCCCGTTTCCCGTAATTGGCTCAGCAGTTGGAGCCGCAGAGGTGGAGTAAATAAAAGGCGGATTCGTCGGCTGGGCGTTGGATGTCGGCAGGCTTGTGGCGGGGCAGGCGCAAGCCAACAGCAACAAGGCGATCACTCCGATTATTAAACGATTTCTTTTCTTCATGTCAACTCCTTTGGTGATTTTTTATAGTATAGCCGTTGATGATTAAATTCCAAAGAACCCTTCGGTACTAAATATGCCATCGAACGCCTGGCGCGCATCGTGCGCCGCTTTCTCGAGCCACTTCGGATCAGATGGAAGGAATAATTCATCGTATTCACGCAGCGTCCATTTCCACGCTGCGCCGCTCCCGCCGAAATGGCGCAGCGTATTTTCCAAAACTGTTGTTCGCAAACTGCGGATGCCCTGCCAGAGCGAGTCGCCATACGTGCCAAACTCGAATGCGCCCGCATAAAATCGTTTTTCGGGATGCTTCGCCATGAGCATTTTGCAGAAATATTCGACCATATCCCCGTTTATGGAATAGAACTCATCTGGATTCACACCCGCCACAGACGGGACCTTGAACCTGCTCGCTGTTTCTGCGGCTGTTCTCTTCTCTGACGGCGGATTCAGCAATGTCATCTGCCAGCGCGGACCGTAGCCCGTGTGAATATCTAAAAAAACAATTTGCGCGTAGTCACTTGATGCAGATGCAAGGATCTTCATCATGACCCGTGTTTCTTCCTGCATCTCGAAACCGCCAAAATACATCCCATCCTTTATACGGTATTGTCCCATCAATGCCGTTTCGCGGATATGGCTCACGCCTTTTGGGAGTGCCTGTAGCGTATTAAAGAAAAACGCCGATTTTTCATACAGCGGGCTTTTCAATGCGCGCGCGGGGTTGAGCAGAAAATCCAGGGATTCATAATGCGGATTAATGGATCTCATGCGCTCGAAGTTGTCGTTGAAGTTGCGGTTCAAATCCACATTATTCTTGTTGACCCGTATGCGATGTTTCATCCCGTATGGATTGATGGGGTGAACAAGCAGGACGCCTGTCATTTCAGGGTAGAAGCGCGGTAAATATTCTTCGGTAAAGAGTTTCAAAATTCCAGCGCCGACATATCCTTCGATGCCGTGCAAGCCTGTGGTGAGAATCAACACCCTCTGTTTTTCACGTGTCGCATCCGCACGAATAACATCGATTGTTAAGTCAGAATCGTCAGCGAGGGGAATGCTGGTTAAAGCAGGGGCAAACCCGAGGTCCGAGAAAGATGCGAGCGAGGCGCGGAATCTCTCGCGCGAAGCTTCATAGGTCGCAGGGATGTCGATCATTTAGAACGGTCCGTAGTGGATCATCACTGCAATTGTAAGGAATCCCAGCGAGGCGAGGATTACCCAGATCCACAAGCCCATGACCCACTTCAACCATTTTGGGTAAGTGACGGCGGTCAGCCCGAGGCAGATAAGCAGGACAGCGCTGGTAGGATAGGCAAGGTTGGAGAACCCATCACCGAAGACGTAGGCAAGCACAGCGGTTTGGCGCGTGACACCGACGAGGTCCGCGAGCGGAACCATGATCGGCATGAGCAGGAAGGCCTTTGCCGAGCCGCTGGAGACGAAGAACTCGATGCCGAGTGTGAGGAAATAGATCAGCAATGCGGCAGCGACGGGGCTTGCACCTTGAAAAGCATTTGCCGCATTGTACAAAATGGTATCGAGGATGCCGCCCGAAGCGATGATGTATTTGACACTTGCTGCCATCAAGATCAATGGGATGGCGGGCGCGATTCCTGCCAAGCCTTCGCCTGCCGCTGACCATGCGGCTTTTCCCACGCCTGCGATGAGTCCGGACCCGATGCCCGCGACCAGGAACAGCAACCCGACGATGGGCAGCGCAAGGTCGCCGATGGCAGGGACGAACGGACCCGCGAACAGGGTGGCAAACATCAGCGTCATGCAGGCAAGCAGGAACACAATGGCAGGCGTGGTGCGCGGATTTTCATCCACGATGGATGCCGTGGTGAAGTGTGCATACTTTTCGCGGGTGGCTTGCTCTTCTTCGTATACGGGCGATGCTTTGGCGTTCGCTTCCACTTTTTTCGCATGGCGGGTGAGGAAGACCGCCAGCAAAATATAAAAGAAGATAAAGACAATGATGCGATAGCCCGAACCCGAAAAAGCGGGTAGTTTTGCAATTCCCTGCGCCACGCCAATGGTGAATGGGTTGGTAATGGCGGCAGAGAAGCCCATGTTGGTGGCAAGAATGGACATACCCAAGCCTGTCAGCGTGTCCCAACCGAGGGCGTAGGCGAGTGCGATCATCAACGGCACGAGCGGTACGACCTCTTCGAAGATACCGAAGAACGCGCCCAGCGTCATGAAGAAAAAGGTGATAACCAGTAAAAGCGTGTATTTCCGATTCTCGAAGCGCTTGACGATGCGCGCCAACGCAGATTTAAGGATCCCGCTTTTGTCCATCACCGCGAACGCCACGCCGACCATGAGAATGAAGACAGCGATGACAATGATGGTCAGGCTGTCGGGACCCATCAGCACTTCGAGCGGGGCGAGGAACCAGCGCCAGACCGGATAGTCGGGGCGGGCGGTGAAGGCGAACGAATCAGGGACGATGGTCTCGCGTCCATCCACTTCGACGCGCTGGTATTCGCCTGCAGGGATGACGAGCGTCAGAATTCCTGAAACGACCATCAATGCCAGCAGGATGAGAATGGATTGGATGAAAGCCTTCCGGCTGATCTGCGCGCCTGCTTTTTGTTCCATGGGTGACTCCTGTTATGATCGGAGTGCAGACTTTTGCACTTTTCCAAAATGATCGGGCAATCCCCAATTGGCTTTTTTAATGCGAATGGCGCGAATTGGGCGAATTTCCGCGAAAATTCAGGGCATTTGCTGCATTCGGGCAATTCGAATTGCGGACTGAGGTCCGCGCTCCGTAAAACGGCTACTCCAGCGAATCCAAATACTCCAATACCGCTTTTGCATCCTCGCCGCCTGCTTCAGCGTGCGTGATGAGCGGGATGCCGTGCGGACCAAGAGTGTCAACGGCATCGGGGTAGGCTGTCAGCGCGGCTTTGACCACGTCCAATTTGCCGAGCATGGCGGCGGCGAAAATATCCAACCGCGCACCGTGTTCGAGCAGGTAATTCGCGATCTGTTTGTTCCCCATGTGCGAAGCCGCCCCAAGCGCGGATTCAAAATCGCCGCCGCCCCAATCCCATGCGGCGTTGACAAGGCTTGGATGCTGTTCGAGCAGTTCCTTCACGCGCGCAAAATTCCCATGCGCGTTGCCGACAAATTCTTCCACAAGGCTTGCTTCGAGTGCGGGGATTTTATCCATTGTTTCTCCTATACATATAGATCATGGTGTTTGCAAAATTACCGAATGAATAGCTGATGTGTTTCAGGGTTTTCATGTACTCTCCTCATGAGTAATGTGTATTGGAACGAGAACCCTTTTCCTCTGACAATCTTTTTGTTCGATGCATTTCTTGCTCGTAACAGGGAGAATCCCTTGCGCCACCCTCACAGATCTCCCGCCCAAGTATGGAGAGTGCGGCTATTTTAACTGAGGGATGATGATTTGGCTATTGTTTGTTCAAATTCGTGGGTTCGGATGAGTGCCGCTATCCCAAAAAATCAAACGGCTCGGAGACTCTATTCTCCGAGCCGTTTGTCTATGAAGATTCTTTCTACTTCATTATGCCGGGCGAGCTGGCAGGATATTCCTCGCTTTGTGTTACGGCATCGGCAGGTTGAAGGTACGTT
>CAYPHR010000261.1:0-4545 GCA_964410375.1 uncultured Anaerolinea sp.
CATCTCAACTATAAAATCTTGAACTTTATCTTTTCTTTCCACATCCCATATAGTTACATGATTGTCATGAGCAATTGCTAGGAATAATCCATCTGGTGAAAAAGCAATTTGATTTCCCCATAAGTCAATACCATCAATCAATTGCAGAGAAGAACTGTTGTAAAAGAGGATATCGAAATCCTGCGCAATCGCTATTACATCACCATTTGGAGACCAAACAACATCATTTACTGTCCCCGCACCAATTGTCTTTTGAAGTTTTATCTGTGAGGCATTCTGAACATTTATTGCTAAAGGATGCGGTGTGGGGATTGTCGTTTTTTCTGGCAAGGCTATCGCCGTTGGCATAATAAGCGTCGGTTGAGCAGGTGGAACACCACATGCAATAATTACGAAGAATAACATGACCGAAATAAACTGCTTCATCAGCTTTCTCATATTCCTCCTTATCAGGTCAATTGCTGACTTGACATCATCCCCACCACACAAATTAGTGCAAAGACTGTAACCTATCTCACAACCTCTCTCACCTGCAAATCGGAGTAGGCAACGCCCAAATTCGTCTCGCCGTTGGGTTCGGCTAAGTCAATTTTATCCTAACTCCTTCGTCATAAAATAGCGTTGATGTCCCTGCGGAAAATTCTTCAACTCCCCGAAGACCTGATAGCCTTGCTTCTTGTAGAACTCTGGCGCTTGGAAGCTGAACGTATCCAGATAGGCGTGTTTCGCACCGCGTTTGCGGGCTTCGTCTTCGGCGAGCACGAGCAGGCGGCTGCCGTAGCCTTTGCGGCGTAAGTCCGCTCGCAGCCACATCAGGTCGATGTAGAGCCAGTCCCAGTAGGTTAGGGCGATGACTCCGCCCGCGATCTTTTCGTCTGAATCGTAGACGACGAAGCAAATCCGCTTGGCGTTTTCCGGTCCAGCCTGCTCTTCGTTGAAGGAATTGATCCCCCCGCCGATGGCTTCCCAGATGGGGTCTTCGATCTTTTCGACTCGTTTGATGTGATATTCGTCCATGGTGCCTCCACCCTTTTATCATACACCCTTTGGGAAGCTTGGAGTTCACTGGTTAGTGGATGTTGGAAATCTCAGACCCTATCCCCCCCGCAAAACTACGCGGACTGAAAGCAGAGGCTTCAACTATCTCACAACTTCTCTCACCTGCAAATCCGAGTAGGCGACGCCCAAATTCGTCTCACCGTTGGGTTCAGCAATGACATGTAATTTGCCCATCTTGTAACGGCTGTCTTTGAGCGACGTTGCCAGTACGCCGTTCAGGTACACGCGCATTTTCTCGCCGTCCATGATGACGCGCAGGCGGTTGGTCACGTCCCTGCCTTTGCGGAGGGAGGCGTGAGAGGTCCAACCTACGAGGGTGTTCCATTTGAAATCACCGTTTGAATCTTTCGTAAAATAACCGATGTTGTATTGCCCCTGAGGGGAGATATACACCGCATACCCGCCTTCATTGTTCATGCGGGGAAAAAAGCCAGCGGTGATTAACTTCTCGTCCCCATCGGTGAATTTGATGGTGATGCCCGCGTCAAAGTCGTCTAAAAAGCCTGAACTGATCAACACGTAATACGAATTGATGCGAGGTTTATAGAAGCCGCGCAACTCAGAGGGATTGCCCTTGTGAAACGTGATCTCCCCATCCTTGACCAATTCCCAGCCAAGCAGGGTGTTGCTCCCAAAATCAGCACCGAGAAGAAGGTCGCCCATATCCGGTTCGGGCACGGATGTCTTGGACATGCGAAAGGTCGTGCCGCAGAATTCGCAAACGGCGAGGTCCGCTTTGACGGCGCTGGTTGGCAGAGATGCTCCACAGTTGGGACAATTTAAGGACTTCATGGGTTCAAATTATACGATATGAATGGTCAAGTTTTGCATTCCAATTCAATCCCCTCCGCAAAACTACGCGGACTGAAACCAAAATCCCTTTGGGCTTCTTCGTACGAAAACGCCTTGTTCTCATTTAATCTCAGCACTTGTTCGGCTTTGATGGGCAGGCAGATCCGAATCCGCTCGGTGAATTGCAAAAGGCGGACGATGGGCATGTACGGCAGGTGAAGTTTCCAGACGCGCTTGCCGAGGGCAGATGCCACCGTGTCGATGACCTGGTTGTAGGTCAACGGGTCTTTGCCTGCGATGTTGTAACTCTTGCCGATGGTCACGTCCGTGCCCAAAGCGAGCAGCACGGCTTGCGCGACATCGCCCACGAAGACGGGCTGCTGCAACGACTCACCGTCACCGAAGATGGGGATGATGGGCGAAAATCGCAACAGACGAATCAACCGCCACATGTTGCGGTCGCGCGGACTGCCGTAGATCATGGTCGGGCGCAGGATGGTGTAGTCCAGTCCGCTGGCTTGGATGGCTTCTTCGGCGGCAAGACGGGCGGATTTGCTGTCCGCGTTCAACTGGGTGAAGATGGCGGTGGTGCTGATGAAGATTCCGCGCCGCACGCCCGCCTCTTTTGCGGACCTCAAAATTGATTCTGCGTGCCCGAAGCCGAGCGATGCGATGTTGACCAGCGCATCCACGCCGCGCAGGGCGGAGGTCAGCGCTTCATTATCGGAAAGGTCACCTGTCACCCACTCTACTGGCAGTGCGCCAAGCTGTGAACGGTCACTGGTCTCGCGCACAAAACAGCGGACTTCGTATCCGCTATCCAAGAGAAGGGAGACGACGCGCGAGCCGGTAAAGCCTGTGGCGCCTGTGACGAGTACTTTCATAAACTCCTATTTCACCGCGGAGACGCAGAGGGCGCAGAGAAATCTCATAAAACTCTGTGAACTCCGCGCCTCTGCGGTCAAATCTTCTTTATCAACTTTTCAAATAGACCAAGCGTTTCATTCAACTTATCGCACCGATCCAAATTTCTGACCAGGTACTCGCGGGCGTTCGCACCCATCTCCTTGACCTGTGCGGGTTTCTGCGAGAGTTCAAGGATTTTCTGCGCGAGCATGGCATCATCGGCAGGCTTGACGTACACGCCGCCGCGCGAGGTTTCGATCAATTCACGCGTGATCCCGTCAATGACGATGATGCTGGCGCGTCCCGCCGCCATGTAATCGAAAACCTTGTTCGGGTAGGTGGTGCGGAAGGCGGGAATATCCTGCAGGATGGCGAGGCAGGCGTCGGCGGAGGCAACGATGCGCGGCATGTCCTTTTTGGGGCGCGTGCCCGCGAAGATAACGTTGCGCAAATCCATGCGTTGCGCTTCGTCTTCGAGGCGCGTGCGTTCTTTTCCATCCCCAAATAACACAAAGCTAATGCGTTCTTCTTTCTTCAATCGTTCCGCGGCGCGAAGGAGTGTGTCAATATCGTTTGCCTGCCCAAGCGCGCCCGCATACAAGACTACGAATTTATCTTCGACCTTGAGTTCCCTGCGGATGGATGAACCGTCAATGGACGGGTTGAACATGTCCACATCGGTGCCGTAGGGAATGTACGTCACTTTGTTTTCGGGCACGCCTTTGGCAAGCATATAATCGCGATACGCAGGCGAGTTCACCAAAATATGCGTGGCGCGTTTGTAGAGGAACATCTCCAGCCAGCGCGAGAGCGCGATGATGACAGGGTTCTTCAACACACCCATGCTGATGCCAAACTCGGGCCACAGGTCGCGCACTTCGAGCAGGAACGGTTTGCGGCGCAATGCCGCCACCACCCACGCCGAAACGGCTTGAAAGATCGGCGGCGTGGTGCCCATCACAAGGTCCAAATCTTTGACGCGCAATGCCGTCCAAATGGACGAAAACATAAAACTGAAGAACGCGATCACACGCCAGAAATAACTGCGGTGAATGGCGGGATAAATATACGAACGCAACACGCGCACACCATCGAAGATCTGCTCGGCGTATAGTCCGCGGCGCTCCACCGTGCGCTGTCCCGTTTGATAATTCAGGTCACTGGCAACGATGACGAGTTCATGTCCGCGTGTCTTTAGGAATTGTCCCATTTCGAAATGGCGCGTGTGTCCCGGCTCGTCGGGTGAGACAAAGACTTGGTTGATCAACAAGATTTTCATTCGGATTGGGATTATAAACCGCTTCTTCCCTACGGGACGGCTGACACGCTTCGAGCAGGCTGATCTTAGGCGATGGATGATCTGGCATGGTCAAGTCCCTTCTCGCAAAGATTCGCTCGAATTCCCCTCTCTCACCTCCATCTGGCTACGCGCATGATTTAATTCTGATAGTCTTTGAGAGTCTCAGTGCGTAGAATTAGCGTCGAAGAAAGGAACTACAAACAATGGAAATTCCACGACACTGGCGTCTCAAAAAACAACGATACGGACTCGTTGGCGAGGTTTGTCCGCATTGCGATCACAAGATCTTCCCCCCGCGCGACGTCTGCCCGAACTGCGGCGACGAAGCCAAAGACCTGTTCACGTTCAGCGGCAAGGGTGAAGTGTACTCCTACACCACCATCTACGAAGCGCCCGCGGGCTACGAATCCCAGGCTCCCTACACCGTCGCGCTCGTCAAACTGGACGAAGGTCCCATGCTCACCGCGCAACTCACCGATGTAGATAAC
>CAYPHR010000262.1:0-4537 GCA_964410375.1 uncultured Anaerolinea sp.
AAAGTCCGGCAAGAAGCGAAAGCACGCTCCACGCAAGCAGGCGATTCGTCAAATCGGCTTCAAATTTCCAGATTGGCGCTTCCACAGGCGCTGATTATACAGAAAAAAACGAATCGTGAGAAACCCTCATTTGAGCCCCATCCATAGCGGTATAATCGTCAAAAAATGACCCGGAGACCAAAAAATGACAGATCTGCCAATTTACCCGCTCGGTGACGAACACAGAATGCTGCGCGACGCCGCGCGCGATTTTGCCCAAAAGGAGATCGCGCCCATCGCTGCAGAATTCGACGAGAGCGGCGAATTTCCAAAGGAAACCATCAAAAAAATGGGAGGACTGGGCTTCATGGGCATCGAGGTCCCGGAAGCGTACGGCGGTGCCGGCATGGACACGCTGGCGTATGTCCTTGCCTTGGAAGAAATCTGCAAAGTGGATGCTTCGCACGGCGTCATCATGTCGGTCAATAATTCGCTGTACTGCCACGGCATCCTTAAGTTCGGCACAGAGGAGCAAAAGAAGAAATTCATCACGCCCATCGCTTCAGGCGAAGCCATCGGCGCATACTCACTGACCGAGCCGCAAAGCGGGTCGGACGCGGGCACGATGAAATGCCGCGCCGCAAAGGATGGCGATTTCTACGTGCTGAACGGACGCAAATCCTGGGTCACCAGCGGACCGGTGGCAGATTATTTCGTTGTCTTTATGATGACCGACCTGGACAAAAAACAAAAAGGCGTGACGGCGTTTCTCGTGGAAGGCAATACGCCCGGACTCACACGCGGAAAAAAGGAGCCGAAACTCGGCATCCGCGCCTCCGCCACCAGTGAATTGATCTTCGAAGACTGCCGCATCCCTGCCGGGAACAGGTTGGGCGAGGAAGGCGACGGCTTCAAGATCGCCATGACCGTCCTTGATGCGGGGCGCATCGGTATCGCCACACAGGCGCTCGGAATTGCCGAAGCGGCTTACGAGGCGGCGAGACAGTATGCGGGTCAGCGCGAAGCGTTCGGGCAGCCGATCGGCGCATTCCAAGGGACGGGTTTCAAGATCGCCGACATGAAAACGCGCATCGAAGCGTCCCGCTTGTTGATCTATAACGCTGCAATCGCCAAAGAACAATCCAAGCAGACCGGCGGACGGTATTCGCTGGAGGCGTCCATGGCGAAATTGTTCGCATCGGAAACAGCCATGTACGTCACGCATCAGGCGGTTCAGATCCACGGCGGCATGGGCTACAGCAAGGAACTGCCCGTCGAGCGCTATTTCCGCGATGCAAAGATCACGGAAATCTACGAAGGCACGAGCGAAATTCAAAGATTGGTGATTTCGAGAACTGAGCTGGGTCGCAAATAACAAGGTATCCGGCATTGAGGAAATTCATTGCATGAGTGAGCCGATCATATACCTGCTTGCCCTGATTCTGCTAACAATCATTCTGGATTATTTTCTTGTTTCCAGGTGGACAATATACAAACGAAGACTTAAGGAACAGCCAGAAAAAAAAAGCACAGAGATACTTAGACAGGTATTCTTAAACGAATCGATCCAGCATTGGAACAATTCACGTATCGGGAAATATATAAATAGATTAAATCTGTCCTCGTATTTCGAACTGTTCATCCTGGCACTATGGGCGATTTATGTTGGCTGGAATTTTCTGGACATGGATCCTCGCAGGGTCCCCATGGGACGAGAGTTTGGCTCATCGGTTGCCGCAAATCACTTATGGACACAGATCTTAAATTGCGGCTCATGCGCCATGTGGAATGGCTTCCAGCGTGGCGGCTATCCCGCCTTTGCAGATATTCAAGGCAGTATGTTGCACCCCATCGTCATTTTCACGACCCTTGCATTTGGGGTTGTGAATGGCGCAAAGATCACCCTGGTGATTTCGTTTTGGCTTGCAGGCGTGGCACAATGGTGGATTGCACGCGAACTAAATTTAAGTTGGCTGCCGAGAATTTGGAGCGCAGGTATTGCCATTGCCGGAGGTCATCTTGCCGGCAGAATGGATTTGGGCGTTTACGGAGTCGTTTTATCCACTGCAACAACCAGCCTGGCAATAGCAGCGCTGATACGGTTGGCAAAAAGCAATAATCGTAGAAATGCGGTTCTGTTAGGGGTAGTCACGGCATCAGCTATCGTTTCAGGACAGGGCTATATGCAAGTCGGGCTGATATGTGTCATTCCTGTATATCTATTTTTTTATTGGGGAAAAGAAAACCTGAAATCCACCTGGTCAAATTACATCATTGCCGCCTTGACTGCCTTTTTGTTGTCCGCTCCTTTTTTAGTTCCCTTTTTACATTTCAGCCCAAATATTTCCAAATGGTTCGATCCGAAATTTGTTTCCGCCCAGCCGATCTCATACTTTGTCCTTAATCTTGTCATAGACGATCCGCGTTATTTTTTCTCCGGAATCATGGACAAATTTCCATACCCGTATCTTTATACACTTTATATTGGATGGGTGCCAGTGCTTTTGTTTATCTTCGCTTTGCACCGCATTTCAATCAAAGATAGAAAAATTATTCTTTTCATGATCGCGGTTATCATAATCGAGTTTCTTGCAGCAACTGCAATCCTTTTAAAATTTTTTGCAGGCATATTTCCATCTCTGGCAGGGATCAGGCATCCCCCGCAAATTGCAGGACTGGCAATCCCCCTCATTCTAGGTATTTCAGCATACGGCTTGGAAAAACTGCTCTCGATCAAGTGGCTTGACTTGGTCCCACAAGCAACAGAGATGTGGTCAAAACGGGAGATTTACATCAAATTTCTCATCATCATTCCCCTTATCTACAGCAGCCTGCAAAGTTGCGCTACATTCGCGGCAAAATGGACGAGGCTCACTTATCTCACCAGCGGACTCTTCACCACACTTGAACAACTGCAGACAAATGACCTGCAATGGGTAAATCCGCCCTTTGGCGAACATATTTACGTGGAAGCCGCCTTAGCCAGGGGGATGAAGTTGTCTCCGGGCATCCTCACTTGGAGCTGGAAAAATCGCATCCCACCTCCCCCGTCCATTACAGCCGAACGACAAATTCCCATCACCGACGGGTCTTTAATCGTAGAGGATCCATCAAAGATAGATATCAAATTTCATCCGGAGCACTCATATGCATTCATTGAAGCGTATAATGAAACAACCAGTTGCCGGGCAAAAGGCTCGGGTGGTCATATTGAAGTAGTTTGCGATGCGAAGAAAGCAGGAATTTTAACGGTACAGGAAAATATGTGGACCGGATGGTACGCATGGTTGGATGGAGAGAAAATAGAGATCATCAAAGGTGACAGGTTGCAAGTACATGCACCGGTCGGAAAACACACCTTCATTTTTCGTTACCAACCCTGGGATGTGCCGCTTGGATTGATCTTGTTTGCAATTGGAATCCTCTGTTGCGCATGGTTCTTGAGTTCTCCAGAAAAAGAAAATAATCCACAGGTGTTGTTATAAATCTGTCCTATCAATGACGAATGATATGATCACAAAAATCCCCCAATCCAAACGCAACCTCGCCACGTGCCTGCTGGCAGGCGGCGGATCGCTTGCCATCTTAAGTCAGATCACACAGGCTGCGCTTCCGCTGGACAGCCGGCGGGAAACGCTCATCCTGATGTTTATCGGCCTGGCGGCTTTTCTGCTCGGCATCTTTGCCGCGCGAGAGGAGCGGGTCGTGCCATGGCTGGAGAGTTCACTTCAAAAGCCGGTGAAGTGGCTACAGCTTGAAACCTGGCAATTCGTAGCGCTGTTTCTCGCCCTTTGTTTCGCCGTCCTGACCCATTTCGCTGCTGGTTATTCACCACTGGTGGTCAGTCCGTTTGCGGCGTGGATGGCATGGCTGATCGGAATCAGTTATTGTCTCATGGGTTGTTGGAACGCCACCGGTTTTAGTTTGCGCGCCAACTGGAAGGTGATCGCCCTCGCCCTTGGTTTTGCGGTGCTGGCGCTGCCTTTCCGCGCCATTGCCACGAACGAAATTCCCATCATTTTGATGGGCGATGAAGCATCCGCCGGGATTTATGGCAGGGAGATACTCGAGGGCGAAGCGAACAACCCGTTCGCAGCAGGATGGTACGCCTTCCCCGGCTTGTATTTTTTCATCCCAGCCGCATCCATCTCCCTGCTCGGAAGTACGACCGCCGCGCTTCGCATCCCCTCGGCGATAGCTGGTGCGTTGACCGTGGGCGGAGTCTACCTCGCGGGGCGTGCCATGTTTGGGAAACGGGCGGGTATTCTCGCCGCGATCGCACTGGCGGGATTCCACTTTCACATCCATTTCAGCCGCATTGGCTTGAACAATATCTGGGATGGGCTGTTCTTCGTCCTGACCGTCGGTGCGGTTTGGTACGCCTGGGAAAAGGAAGACCGTAATGCCTACATCTTGACCGGGCTGGGGATCGGGCTTTCGCAGTATTTCTATCCCAGCAGCCGCGCATTGCTGGCTGTAGTATTCGGGGGAATCATGATCAGTGGCGTGTTCGATCCGCAACGATTAAAGCGCGCGGCGAAAAACATCCTTTTGATGA
>CAYPHR010000263.1:0-4527 GCA_964410375.1 uncultured Anaerolinea sp.
CGGGAAGATAAAATAAGTGTCTGCTATAATTGCCACAATCAAAACTAAAGGATATTTCATGACCGAACACGTCAGCGTTTCAAAAATTTCAAACCACGTCGGGCAGGATGTTATCATCAAAGGCTGGGTCTATAACCGCACGGATAAGGGCAAATTGTGCTTTTTGCTCGTGCGCGACGGCTCGGGCTTCATCCAATGCGTTGCCTTCAAAGGCGACCTGACGCCCGAACTCTTCGAGACCATCTCCAAACTGCCGCAGGAATCGTCGGTGATCATCACCGGCTCCGTCCGCGAAGACAAGCGCGCGCCCGGCATCCCCGGCGGCTATGAAGTCGGCATCAAGGACTTGCAGGTCGTCCAAGCCGCGGACCTCGACTACCCGATGGCGCTCAAAGACCACGGTCCCGATTTCGCGCTCGATCACCGCCACTTATGGATCCGCATGCAGAGTCAGTGGGCGATCCTGCGCGTGCGCGTGCGGGTCATGTCGGCTGTCCGCGAGTATTTGGACGGTCAGGGCTTCTTCAACCTCGACACCCCCATCCTGACCCCCGCCGCCGCCGAAGGGACGACGACTCTCTTCGAGACGCCCTACTTCGACGAAGGTTCCGCCTATCTCGCGCAGACCGGTCAACTCTACAACGAAGCCAACATCTTCGCCTTCGGAAAGGTCTATTGCTTCGGTCCCACCTTCCGCGCGGAGAAGTCCAAGACGCGCCGCCACCTGACCGAGTTCTGGATGCTCGAACCCGAGATCGCCTTCTGCGACCTCGACGGGCTGATGGAAGTGGAAGAAGGCATGATCACCTACATCGTCCAATCCGTGCTGAAGGATTGCGCCGCCGAATTGAAGTTCCTCGAACGCGATGTGACCAAGCTGGAAAATGTCACCGGTCCCTTCCCGCGCATGTCCTATGACGATGCGGCGAAATACCTGATCGAACTCTACGAAAAAGAGACCGACCCGGAACGCAAGGAACTGCTCAAATTCGAATGGGGCATGGATTTCGGCGCGCCGCACGAAGTGGAATTGACCAAACTGCACGACAAGCCGCTGTTCGTCTACGGTTATCCCTCCGCGGTGAAAGCGTTTTACATGGAGCCGTGGCAGGATCGCCCCGAAGTGTGCAAATCCGTGGACCTGCTCGCGCCGGAAGGCTACGGCGAGATCTGCGGCGGCTCCGAGCGCATGAGCGACCCCGAGAAACTGCTTGAGCGCATCCGCCACGAAGGTCTGCCCGAGGAAGCATTCAAGTGGTATCTGGAATTGCGAAAGTACGGCTCGGTCCCCCACTCGGGCTTCGGCATGGGCGTGGAACGCGTCGTGGCATGGCTGTGCGGCATCGAACATATCCGCGAGGCGATCCCCTTCCCGCGCACGATCAAGCGGATCTACCCGTAGCAGAAACCGCCAGAAAACAGAATCAAACATCCCCGTCGTGTGAAGCGGCGGGGATGTCTTTTCTTCCTCCAATTTATATATCACAAAGTCATTGGGAAATCAATATTTTTGTTAAGAGCAAAGCTTAATCTTTATATTCCATCGCACTATGGAGTATGGTATAAGAATTGCAACCCTGCTGTGCCCGTGATTATTGCCTTCACGTTTTGAGCCAACACCCCCTTTTAGGGTCCTTATCTCAAAGGAAATAACGCGATAGGCCTGAGCCAAGGCGGCGTTTCCCGGTCAGGACCCACCTGCGAAAGCAGGTTCAAAACCCAGCAGTACACGGCATAAGCGGGGCTCCGCAAAGACGGACGGGATGTTTTCAACATCCCGTCCTTTTCATTTCCTGTGAATATCGATCGCGGCGTGCAAGCCGGACTCGAACGCGCCTTGGATCCAGGCGTGATAGAGCGACGCGTGCTCACCCGCAAAATAGATGCGTCCCTCGGGTTTGACGATCTCATCGTGAAGCAGGGTCTGCTGACCGGGATCGAACAACGCGAACGCGCCGCCCGCAAAGGGATCGTCATGCCACATATGCGACGCGCCCGCTTCGAACTCCGCCGCCACCTGCGGATGAACGACTGCGACATTTTCCAACGCCTGTTCGATGCGCTCGTGCGGCGGGAGCGATCCCCAGCGTTGGGCATCCTCCGACCAGGTGTAGCTGGCAAGCAAAACGCCGCGCCCCGTTTCCCTGCCATAGCTGGTATAGAACAAATTGCGGATGGCAAGATCGGTGACCGTGCCGCCGCCGTAGATGCCTTCGTCCGTTTCCCAGAAGCGGCTGCGGGTTTGGAAGAATATCTTGGCGGAGGCGTCGTAATGCAATTGGCGGATGGCGCGCTGTTTGGCGCGTGAGAACGGTTTGAGCACTTCCACATGGCGCAGAACGGGAAACGGGACGGTGATGATGGCAAAGTCCGCGCGCGCTTCAAAATCGCCTGCTGGCGTGCGATAGTGGATGACGGCTTCGTCGGGCGTCTGGTCAATGGCGGTCATCTTCGCGCCATAACGGATGTGCGCACTTAAGGCGGGCAGAAAGGCATGCGGCAGGTTATCCATGCCGCCGACGATCTCGCACATATTGGTGTAGTAATTGCCGCTGTCCTCGCGGAACAATTCGAGGAAGGACGAGTTCATCACGGCTTCCTGGTTGTTGAGCAGACCGAACATCTCGATCAGCCCTTCCGACCAGCCGATCATTTCGAGGAATTCGCGTACGGAATACTGGTCGTATTCGGCGACCACGCCGTCCCAGCCTTCCTTCTCCACCCGTTCCGCCAGCGGACGGATCGCCGCATCCCACAGATCGCCCGCCAGTTTGCCCTTTTCACTGGCGGATGTCTCGAAGCCGAGCAGGTCGGGATTCGCCTGCACGTCCGCCATACGGCGCTTCACCCCGCCGATATGCACATAGGTCTGCGGGTTGCCCATCACGAAATCCTGGGTTTGCAAACCGAATTTTTCGATGTATGCCATTGTCAGTTCGTGCGAGCGCGGAATGCGCATCGCGCCCGCTTCGCCGTACAAGCCCTGGGCAAAGGGTTCGCGCAGGGTGTAGATCCTGCCGCCAACGCGGTGCTGCGCCTCGAGGATCTCCACGGTATGACCCGCTTCCTGCAACGCGTACCCGGCTGCAAGTCCCGCCAGACCCGCGCCGACGATGATCACTTTTTTGGGTGTGCCGTTCTGGAATTTTTTCCCCAGCCCCTGTTTCACAACGTCAAGATAATCCCCAACAGGATAGTCCGCCATCTCTGCCTCCGTTTAGAAAAGTACCGTTCATATTACCTGCACCGTGTTTGGAATTCAATCACCTATTTGGCACTTGACGAACCCGCACCATGCGGGTAAAATCGCCGCCATTGTGAAGTCGGGATGACAACTGAATAACGGAGATATAGCGGCTGGGTCCCCTTTGGTTTCGATACGCGCTTCGCGCTACTCAACCACCAGCGGGATCACGAGGTGGAGGTTCTCCCGTGCGAACGGGACGCTAATTGCCTTTCAAAGGCAAGAAAATCGGATAGATCAGCGGATGCCTCTGGAGCCAGTTCACTGGCTTCCTTCTCCCTTCCAAAGCAAGCGGATTTGAGCAAAGGAGTTTAAAAAAACTCTGCGGCTCGGCACCGAAAACCACGCGGCGACGCATGGCACAAGGTGACCGCAGTGGACAGGCAAACCTGTTGTGGTATCGTTTGTCTGGGGTGCGTTGGAAGGGCATTACTTTTTAATACGGCTGTGTATTTAAACAGGTATGCCCAAGCATACCTGTTTTTTATTTCCACGATCGAGCCAGACAGGTTTCATAAGAAGCGAGAAAAAATGAGCAAGAAACGGGTCGTCTCTTCAAGCAATGCCAAATACAATCTCCCCAACCAAAAGGAGATTGATATGGAAAACCAAACCGCACCTTACCAACACTATACGCTGATCGACCAAGCCATCCGATACATCGAGGCACACGCGCGGCAGCAACCCGAGTTGAAGGAGATCGCCTCGGCAGTCGGGTTGAGCGAGTATCACTTCCAGCGCATCTTCACCCGCTGGGCGGGCATCAGCCCCAAACGTTTCATGCAATTCCTGACGAAAGAACACGCCAAGGAACTGCTCGACAAGTCTGAAAATTTATTGGACGCCACGCATCAAGTCGGACTTTCGAGCCTGGGACGCCTGCACGATCTCTTCGTCACCACCGAAGCCGTCACCCCGGGCGAATACAAAACACGCGGCGCAGGGCTGACCATCCGCTACGGCATTCACCCCACGCCGTTCGGCAAATGCCTGATCGCCACCACCGAACGAGGGATTTGTCACCTCGGGTTTGTGGAAGGCGGCGAAGGCACCTCGATTGACTATCTTGCGGACCACTGGAAACAGGCTGCGATGATCGAAGACTACCGGGCGACCGCTCCGCTGGTCACACGCATCTTTTCCTCGGGGATGCCTGATATGCCTCTCAAGCTTCATCTACGCGGGACCAATTTCCAGATCAAGGTCTGGGAAGCGCTGCTCAACGTCCCCGCCGGAGCAGTGACCACGTACGAACACATCGCCGCGCAGATCGGCAGACCGAA
>CAYPHR010000264.1:0-4514 GCA_964410375.1 uncultured Anaerolinea sp.
TGGACACCTCGCACTTGACACTTTCCGTCGCCGTCCGCTCCTCCGCCACCGCCGAAGACCTGCCCGAAGCCTCCTTCGCGGGTCAACAGGAGACCTTCCTCAACATCCGCGGCAAAGAGGATTTGCTCGATGCAGTGAAGAAGTGCTGGGCGTCCTTGTGGACAGCGCGCGCCATTGCCTACCGCGCCAACCAGTCCATTGACCCGAACACGGTTGCGCTGGCAGTTGTAGTGCAAGAGATGGTCGATGCGGACTTTGCTGGCATCCTCTTTACGGCAAACCCCATCAATGGACATCGCGATGAGATGGTCATCAACGCCGCGTGGGGGTTGGGCGAAGCCATCGTCAGCGGACGGGTTTCACCCGACACCATCACTGTCGAGAAGGACACGGGCAGGGTCAAGCGGTATGACGTTGCAAAGAAAACCGTCCACACGGTGTTGGCAGAATCAGGCACAAGGGAGGAAACGCTTCGAGGCTGGCGACGCAGGTCAAAGGTCATGAAAGAGGCGCAGATTCGGGAGTTGGTCAAAATCGCACGCGACATCGAATCTTTTTATGGCAGTCCGCAAGATATCGAATTCTGTTTTGCACAAGATCGATTCTTCATTGTGCAGTCACGACCCATCACTGCCATGCCGCCCGAGCCGCTCGAGTGGATCATCCCTGTGAAGGGCGCGGTGCTGGCGCGCGGAAGTTTCGCCGAGTTCGTGCCCGAGCCGGTTTCGCCGTTGTTCGCCACGCTGGCGGTGCCGATTGCGCAAAAGACGACTTGCGAGTTGATGGGTTCGATCGGTGTGACGGACGAGAATAGTTATGTGTTCGCAGTGTTGAACGATTATGTGTATGTCGGTTTTATTTTCTCGCCCAAAATGACCTGGCAAATGATCAAGGCGTCTTTTCAACTGCTTGGTCCGATCATCCGCACGGCAGAGCAACGCGCGCGAGAATCGCGTGAGAAGTTTTTGAGTGTGGTGCACATATGGCAGGAAAGTGATGTGAGATTGCTCGCGCCGTCGGAACTATTGCAAGGCACGCGTGAGATCTTTACCGAAACTGCCCTGTATTACAACATGGCGCAGTCAGGCACCATCCCCACTTCAATGATGACCGAGGTTGTTTTTGGATCGGTTTATAAAATACTGATGAAGCGCAAGGATGACCCCGCGCCTGAAGCCTTTTTGTTCGGCACCGAGAACCATGCCATGCGGGCGGACAAAGCCTTGTGGGATATTGCCGTGTGGGTGAAGACCCAACCCGCGCTGATGAAATATCTGAGCGGCGCTTCAGCGGACGAGATCGGGGCGGTGTTTCATGCCAGGCACAAACCCAACGCCGAGCTTATGGAGTTTTCAAACCGTTTTGAAGCGTATCTGCGCGAGTATGGTCATGCCATTTACGACCTGGACTTTGCCAAGCCGACGCCCGCCGAAGACCCCACGCCGCTGCTGGAAACCTTGAAGGTGTATCTGACAGGGCGCAATGACCCGTATGAACGTCAGCGTGCGGCATTGGAGTTGAGCGAACGCGCCGCGGTGAACATCATCAAACGACTCGACCCGCTCCGCCGCCGTTGGTTCGTGAAGTTGTTGAAGTGGGCGCAAGACAAAGCGCCCATGCGTGAAGACAGCATCGCCGACCTCGGGTTGGGACATCCGCAAATGCGTCGCATGTTGGGCGAGTTTGGGCGCAGGCTGGCAGTAGCGGGGTCGATCCCTGTTGCTGCGGATATTTACTGGCTCGAAGAATACGAACTCAACGCTCTTGCTACTCTGATGGAAAATGACGAGCCGCTGCCACACTTCGCCGGGGAGATCGCCGAGCGCAAAGCCAAGTGGGAGTCCATGCGGCACATCGTCCCGCCGACCACGCTGCCCAAAGTTCGCTGGATGAATAAATTCTTCCCCAGCAACGAACAGGCAGGCAGTATGCTCAAAGGCTTTGCCGCCAGCGCTGGCAAAGTGACTGCGCGGGCATGCGTGATGCTCGGACCCGAAGACTTCAACAAAATGCACACCGGCGATGTGATCGTGGCGGGCATCACCACCCCCGCGTGGACTCCGCTCTTCGCGCGCGCCTCCGCCATCGTCACCGACATCAGCGGACCGTTGAGTCACAGTTCCATTGTGGCGCGTGAGTACGGCATCCCTGCTGTGCTGGCAACCGGCGTCGGTACGCGCCGCATCCACGATGGCGAACTCATCACTGTGGATGGCAGCGAGGGCAGGGTGATGCTGAATTAGAAAGGAAATCACATGACTATCTATATCATTGTCCTGCTTGTCGTTCTGGCGCTGATCGCGGTCTTCATCTTCATCCAAAACAAACAGCGCAAGACCAGGCAGATCAGTCCGCTGGCGGGGCTTGCGTTTGCATTTGTCCTCTCCAGCCTTTTGTTCGGTGAAGACCGTCTCATTGGCTACGGTTTGATGGGCTTTGGCTTGCTGCTCGCTCTATTGGATATGGTCAACCGGGGCAGGGGAAAATCGAACCATATCTAATTCAACGACGACATGCAAAGGAAAGGAGTTTGCCATGTCGAAAAAATATCGCGTCCACCGCTTTGACCTGCGTATGACCGCCGACCAAAGCAAACTGGAACAGTTCCTCAATAGTTTGGAAGGGGAGGTTATTTCCATCATTCCAAACGTCACAGCCATGCCATTTATCTGGGCACCCAGTGTCGACTTTCTGCTCATCATAGAAAAGCTGCCTTGAGCAGTTTCAATCCAATGAACACCATCCATCGCAAGAGTCTGCTGATCCTCTCCTTTACCATGTTGGTGGTGATGATGGGCTACTCGCTTGCCATGCCGCTCCTGCCGTTCTACATCGAACGCTTTGGTGTGGGCGGCACCGAGTTGGGCTGGCTCATGTCCACTTACGCGCTGATGCAATTCATCTGCGCCCCGCTATGGGGCATCGCCTCCGACCGTTACGGGCGCAAGCCCATCCTTGCGGTCGGTGTGCTCGGCTACGCCATCACGCTCTTCATGTTCGGCATTGCCCAAAACTTCATGATGATGTTCATCGCGCGTGCGCTCTCCGGCATTCTCTCCTCCGCCACCCAACCGACCGCGCTGGCATATATCGGCGACAACACCCCGCAAAAAGAAAAAGGCAGAGGCATGGGTCAGCTCGGCGCGATGGCGGGCATCGGCGTGGTGCTCGGTCCGCTCGTGGGCGGATTGCTTTCTAAAGACTCACTCGCCCTGCCTTTCTTCGTCGGATCGGGACTCGCCGCCCTCGCGCTGTTACTCGTCATCTTTCTTTTACCGGAATCAAAACCCGCTTCATTCTTAAGGGGTGACCTGTCTCCGTCCATTGACAAGAAGCCAACGCCCAAGCCGCTCCGCACCCGCGATGTATATCTGCACGTGCTCCTCAGCCCGGTGGGATTCTTGCTCCTGCTCATCTTCATCATGAGCTTCGGCATGACCAACTTTCAAGGCATGATCGGTTTGTACGTGGTTGATAAACTCGACTTCACCACCACCCAGGTCGGCTCGTTGTGGATGGTGATGGGCGCTATGCTCATCATCGTGCAAGGCGCACTCGTCGGCATGCTGACCGAAAAGTTCGGCGACCTATTACTTATCAAGGTCGGTTTGTTGGGCGGGGCGGTTGGTTTCATCTTCGTCGCCTTCGCCTGGAATTACATCACCACCCTGCTGGCGCTCGCCTTTTTCATCCTCGCCCTCGCCCTGATCGGACCTGCCCTCAACTCCTACATCTCCAACTTTGCGGGCGAACATCAAGGCACGGTCATGGGCTTGAACAGCGCCGGGACAAGTCTCGGCAAGGTGCTCGGTCCGTTATGGGGCGGCTTCATCTACGACATCAACATCGAATACCCCTTCTTCAGCGGCGCAGCCACTCTGCTATTTGGACTGTTGCTTTGCCTGCTTGCTTTCCGCAGGCAGCCCACCGTCCACGCGGCGGCGTGAAAGGTTTTTACATAAAAGGGAGCAAAATAATATGAAACATATTTTGAAATCCACTCTTTGGGTGCTCTGCATCCTTGGGCTATTTGCTTGCACAGCATCTGCTTCTACAGAGACTCTGCAACCCCAGCCGACCGTTGTCCCCGTTTCGACCGATACCTCTCAACCGAACATGCCCAACCCCGCCTCTGCCTACTGCGTGGAGCAGGGGTACACGTCCGAGATCCGTACCGCCGACGATGGCAGCCAAACGGGGTACTGCATCTTCCCCGATGGCAGCGAATGTGACGAGTGGGCATATTTCCGCGGAGAGTGCGGACCCACCGTCCCGACGACAGAAGCGCAAGATACTTCCATGTATGAAGGCTGGATCGAATACACCGAATCCAATTACGGCTTCAAATTCCGCTATCCGCCCGAATGGACTGCCGAACTGGACTTGCGCAATGACAGCATGACCTATCAACATCTGCTGTGGCTGCGTGCGCCGGAGAAACCCGTTGCGGGTGTGCAGATGATGATTGCGTTCGAACGTGTCGGCGAAAACATCGGCATCCAACGCACGGGTAT
>CAYPHR010000265.1:0-4497 GCA_964410375.1 uncultured Anaerolinea sp.
CCAAGTCCGTGATAACCGAGCGGAAACGGTCCGCCCGTGTAAGCGATGGCAGAGATGATCGCCGCGACACCGATCAATATAATGGGCAGCCCGCCGAGATAGGCAAGATACAAACCTATCAGTGCGGCGATGCCAAACACCACCGCCATGCCATATTTCACTTCACGCGGCGTCAGCAATCCCGCTTGTGTCACGCGTGTCGGTCCCAGCCGTTCGGGCGTATCCGTGCCGCGCTCGAAGTCGAACACGTCATTGGCAAGGTTGCTGCCGATTTGCAGGAGCAGGGCGGCAAGCAGGCAAGCGAGCGCAGCGTCGAGCCGCAAAAAGCCATCTCGCCAAGCAAGAGCGCATCCCATCACTACGCCAGCCGCCGCTGCGGGCAGCGTCCGCGGGCGGATCGCCAATACCCACGCCGTCCAATTTATTTTCCGGTCGCTTGAATTCATGCGCCGCAGTATAACGTATATCCTATCCACGCTGGGTATAATTGCGCAAATCCAATTCAGGAGACCTCATGACCCAATTACAAGGCAGCGAGCGCGCGGCATACGTGCAGGAGATGTTCACAAAAATCGCCAAACGCTACGATCTGATGAATCGACTCATGACCGGCGGACAGGATATCCGCTGGAGGAAACGCGTCATCGAGTTGGCACGGCTTGACAACTCCGCCTCTTTGCTGGACCTCGGAACTGGCACCGGCGACCTGGCACGCGAGGCGCTGTCAGCATTTCCCCAAGCCCGGGTTGTGGGGGCAGACTTCACCCTGGAGATGATGCGTGTCGGTCAAAAGACCGGACCGCTCGATTTCTCCACTGCGGATGCGCTTCGTCTGCCCTTCTCTGATTCCACGTTCGATGCGGTCGTTTCGGGTTTTCTGATGCGGAACGTCATCAATCTGAACAAGGCACTCGAGGAACAATATCGTGTTCTCAAAAACGGCGGGCGGATCGTCATCCTCGACACCACGCGCCCGAAGAAAAATCTCCTTTCGCCATTTATCTGGGTTCACATGCATGTCATCATCCCCATGCTGGGCAGACTATTGACCGGCGTCGGGGAGGCGTATCGTTATTTGCCGGAAACAACCGAAGGCTTTGTCACTGCCGAGGCGATGGCGTCTCACATGGCTGCGGTCGGATTCAAAAAGATCAATTTTGAGCGGCTCATGTTTGGGACGATCGCCATCCACTGGGCAGAAAAATAATCAGCGCAAGGAAATCGCCATGCTCCAATCAGACCTGTTCAATCCCTCGCAGTATTCATCGCTCGATGAAGTTTTGCAAGCCATCATGCAAATGAAGGATGACCCGCTTGCCAATGCGGGCACGAACGTCGTCATCAGCCGCGGGAACCCGAACGCAAAACTGCTTATCATCGGCGAAGCGCCGGGACCGGAGGAAAATATCCGCGGAAAACCATTCGTCGGGCGCGCCGGTCAACTGCTGGATAAGATCCTGCAGGCGGCAAACTTCGACCCCGAAACGGATGTGTACATTACCAACTCGGTCTTCCGCATGCCGCCCGGTGACGATGGCAAGGCATTCCGCAAACCCAGCGACCAGGAGATCGAATATTACCGTCCATATGTGTTCGAGATCGTGCGCCTGATCGATCCGTGCATCATCCTGCTGACAGGGAACGTGGCGTGCCAGTCCATTTTGAAAAAGACGGGCATCACGTCCCTGCGCGGCAAATGGACACAACTTGACGAGCGCTGGCTCATGCCGATCTTCCACCCATCCTATTTGCTGCGAAATCCATCGCGGGAACCTGGCTCGCCCAAGTCGTTGATGTGGGATGACATCCGCGAAGTCCGCAGGAAGTATGACGAACTGATGGCTGGCGTCTGACCCTTGCGCCAAAGTAAACGGATGTGCTAAACTGAAAGTGCTTTCATTGAAACCATGGCATCCATAAAGAAATCCCCCACCATCTATGATGTAGCCAGACAATCCGGCGTGAGCATCTCGACCATTTCGCGCGTGCTGAACGACCCGGATAAGGTCAACCCGGAAACCCATAAACGGGTTATGGATGCCATCGACCTGCTCGGCTTCGTGCCCCGCGCAGACGCCCGCGCGCGCGCCCTGCAGAACACAGACCGCATCGGCGTGCTGACACCGTTCTTCACCGCGCCATCCTTCGTGCAGCGCCTGCGCGGTGTGGCATCGGCGCTCTCCAAAGCCAATTACGAATTGGTGATCTACCCGGTCGATTCGATGGATCATCTTCAGGGATACATCTCCTCCATCCCGCTCATGAGAAATATCGACGGGCTGATCATCATGTCGCTCTCCATCGGCGATCAGGATGCGCAGCGTCTGTCCAACAGCGGCATGGAAACCGTCCTCATCGAATACTCCCATCCGCAATTGAACAGCATCCTCATCGACGACACGAACGGCGGGCGACTGGTCGCCCAGCATCTCATCAAAAAGGGCTATAAATCCTTTGCCTTCCTCGGGGATATCGAGCCGCCCGAACGCTTCGCGATCCACCCCATCAAATCCCGCCTGACAGGCTTCAAACAGGCATTGCAGGATGCGGGCTTCTCGCTTCCGAAGACGTACATCCGATCCGCGCCTTATACTGCGCTGGAGACGCGTCAGGCTGCCCTCGAACTGCTCAGCCTGCCCAAGCCTCCGCGTGCCATTTTTGCTGCTTCAGACATGCAGGCTTTGAGCGTGATGAAAGTGGCGCGGCAAATGGGAGTCAAAATCCCCGACGATTTGGCGCTGGTCGGATTCGATGACATCGACGTGGCAGAACATGTGGACCTGACCACCGTCCGCCAGCATTTGGATGAATCGGGCCGGCTGGCGGCGGAGATCCTGCTCTCCCGCATCGGGGAGTCAGATCGTCCGCTTCAGCATATCAACCTTCCGTTAAGAATGATCGAACGCCTGACGACGTAGGCGTCCTGCTCCCACCCCATCCACCAAAAACCGGCTTTAAATTTGCTTGTTGACTTTCATAAAAGATGTGCTATACTTTTCTTTGAAAGTGCTTTCATGAAAAGTTACTTTCAACACGTTGTCTGTCCCGCTATTGAATTCAAATTTATTTGAGGAGGTGCGCGACCAGATCCGATCCATTCCCATTCCCCCATTCCCATAAAACCGTATCAACCTTTTCTTAAGGAGAGAAGAATGAAAAAAGTTATTTGGCAAATTGCTGCCCTGTTCGTCGTTTCAGCCCTGTTGCTGGCTGCCTGCGGCGGATCAACCACCGCACCGGAAGGACCCGCCGTGGTCACCGACGAGATGTGCATGGGCGCACAGCCCGGCGATGAGATCAGCATGCTTTATCAGTGGTCCGGACAGGAAGAGGAACGCCTCAATCAGATCCTTCAGCCCTTGGTGGAGACCTGCGGAATCGTACTCGCCCCGGAATCCACACGCGACCAGGCTTTGCTCGATACCCGCGTCCAGGCTGGAACCCCGCCTGATATCGCCTTCTGGAATGTTACCCAGTTGACGCAGTACCAGGATAAACTGTTCGCGATGGATGAACTTGGTGCGAATGCAGATGCCTACATCCCCGGTGCGATCGACCCCGGCGAGATCGGCGGCAGATGGCTGGGTCTCCCGGTAAAATCCGACATCAAGACGATCATCTGGTACAGCCCCGCAAACTTCGAAACCTTTGGATACAGCGTTCCCTCTACGTGGGCTGAATTGGATGCGCTCGTGGAGCAGATGGTTGCGGACGGAAACGTACCCTGGTCCATGGGTATGGAATCCGGTGATGCTACCGGCTGGACCGGCTCCGACTTCCTTCAGGACATTCTGCTCGTCCAGCAGGGTCCGGAATACGTGATGGGCTTGATCGACGGCTCGATCCCTTACGATGATGCCGGCGTTGTCCAAGCTTACGAAACCTATGGCAAATGGGCAAAGGACCCGGCTTATACTGTGGGCGGCGCTCAAGGCACGCTCTCAACCGCCTTCCTGGCTGCCATCCACAAGCCGTTCAGCGACCCGCCGGAAGCCATGATGGTGAAGCAGTCCGGTTTTGCGGGCGGTGAGATCCAGGCACAGTACCCCGATCTGGTCTTTGGAACCGATTATGACTTCTTCGTCGTTCCCGGCGCCCAGGGTCTGCAGGGCGGTTCGGACTGGATGATGGCGTTCAGCGACAAACCCGCTGTCAAGGCGTTGGTGACCTATCTGTCATCGCCGGTGGGCGGCGCAAACTGGGCAGCCGCCAGTTTTGACCTCTCGCCGAACAAGGGTGCGGCAGGCAACTACACCGATCCATCCTTGATCAAGAAAGCCGAAGCCTTCTACGCCACACAGGGTCTCACGCCTGACATTGGCGACACGATCCCCGGCGGTTTCGGCAGTGCCGAGTGGAAAGCGCTCGTGGACTTCCTCAATGGAGCCGACCTCGCAACCGCGCTGGCACAAGCCGCGGCAGTCCAAGCGGAAGCATTGAAGTAAGCATAACCAAACGAATCACTGGGGATGCCTCTTTCAGGCATCCCCAGTGCCG
>CAYPHR010000266.1:0-4487 GCA_964410375.1 uncultured Anaerolinea sp.
AGCGAAATGGGTGCAAGAGTTATTCTCTAAAAGTTCGTAATCGCCATTGCCTGAATGGAAGACAAAGGCCTCCCAAATCGGGAGGCCTTTTTTATCCGAGAGCTTGTTCCAGATCTGCAATCAGGTCATCCACATTCTCGATACCGACCGAGAGTCTCACAAGCCCGGGGTCGACCTCCAATGTGGAGCCTTGCGTGGAGAGATGTGTCATCGCCGCGGGGACTTCGATCAGCGACTCGACGCCGCCCAATGATTCTGCCAATGTAAATAGTTTTGTGGATTCTGCGACTTTCACCGCAGCGTCGCGTCCGTCTTTCATGATGAATGAAATCATCCCACCGCCGTTCTTCATCTGCCGCTTCGCGATCTGGACTTGGGGGTGACTCTCGTGAAACGGGTAGATCAGCCTGCTGACATTTTTCTGCTTCTCTAAAAACGCCACGATCTTCCCTGCATTTTCGGCATGCCGATCCATGCGGATGGGGAGGGTTTTTATCCCGCGCAGCACAAGGAACGAGTCCATCGGTCCCTGCACGCCGCCGATGGCGTTTTGCAGATAGGCGAGTTGTTCGCCAAGCGCTTTGTCTTTTCCAATGATCGCGCCGCCGACCACATCCGAGTGTCCGCCGAGATACTTTGTCATCGAGTGGACGACCAAGTCCGCGCCCAACTCAAGCGGACGTTGCAAATATGGCGTGGCAAAGGTATTGTCCACCACGAGGATCGGTTTGTTCGGATGACTTTTCACCACTTCCACCACGGCGCGGATATCTGTGACGGCGAGCAGGGGATTGGTGGGAGTCTCCAGCCACACGATGCGGGTTTGTGGAGTCAATGCCTCAGCGAGGTTCTCCGGATCGGTCGTGTCGGCAAATGTAAAATCCAGACCGAAGCGGCGCAGAATTTTGTCAAACAGGCGGAACGTGCCGCCATAGACGTCATTGCCCGCCACGACATGATCGCCGTTCGAGAGCAAGCGCAAAACTGTATCGGTTGCCGCCATACCCGAGGCGAAGGCAAGCCCCCATTGTCCACTTTCAAGTTCGGCGAGACAATCCTGCAACGCCTTGCGTGTGGGGTTCAGCGTGCGTGAATATTCATATCCCTGTCGCGGCTTGCCGATGCCGTCTTGCTTATAGGTGGATGTGAGATAGACGGGCGTCATCACCGCGCCGTTGTTGGGATCGGGCTCCTGCCCTGCGTGGATGGCGAGAGTTTCAAATTTCATTCATGCTCCTTTGGCGAGTTTATTTCAAAATCTTACCATCTTTTGCCAGCCATACATCCTTTGCAAATCGCTCGATGAAACTGCGGTCGTGGACTACAGCGAGAATCGTCCCACTGAAATTTTCCAGCGCCTCTTCAAATCGCTCACGCGAAGGAATGTCGAGATGGTTGATGGGTTCGTCCAAAATCAGGAAGGTGCATCCTTGTGCGACCAGCAACGCCAGTTGCAAACGCGCGCGTTCGCCGAAAGAAAGTTCGCCCGCGGGACGCAGTGCCGCATCGCCTTTGAAGAGAAAATAGTGGAGGAAGTTCCGCGTCTCTGTCTCGCTGATGCTTGATACGGCTTGGATGGTTTGTACCGCGCTGAGAGTTGGATTCAGTAATTCCTGTTCCTGCGCCATGTAGCCGAGTTTTGTCGCGCCGCCGAGACGGAACGAACCTGCCAGCGGAGGGATTTTGCCGACAATCGTGCGGATGAAAGTTGTTTTACCCGAGCCGTTCGCGCCCGTCAACACCACCCGCTGACCCGCGCGGATGAAAAGATGGATATTCGTCAGCAACGGATTGTCCTGCGCGTAGCCAACTGAAAGCGTGTCGGTGACGAGCACATCTTTCGATTGGTGGTCAGGTTTGCCGAAGTCCAGTTTGAGTTTCCATGTGCCGTGCGGCTTTTCGATCTTTTCTTCGGTCAGGATGTGGTCGATGCGGGCTTCGATATTCTTTGCGCGTCCCGCCACTCGTTTGGTGGCGCGGTTGCCGAAGAAACCCGTGGCGAATGTATCGCCACTGTCCGCTTTGCCGCCTTTTTTCATGATCGTCAAACTGCGGATGTGCTTTGCGGCGCGGCGCAGTTGGGCGAGTTCATCCTGCTGGTCTTGATAGGCTTGGGCTTGTTTGTCATATTCGAGCAGTTTTTGTTCGAGGTAATCGCTGTAATTGCCATCGTAGGTTTTGATGGTATGCATCGCTGAATCCAATTCGAGAATCGCGGTGACAGTATTATCCAAAAACGTGCGGTCGTGCGAGACGATCAACGCCGCGCCGTGGAAGCGGTTGAGCCAGTCTTCCAGCCATTCGAGCATTTCGATGTCGAGGTGATTGGTGGGTTCATCCAGCAATAACAAATGAGGGTCTTCGAGCAGGACTTTGGCAAGCATCAGGCGCGTCTTCTGTCCGCCAGAGAGGTGGGCGATGGGAGTGTCGGCGGGGATGTCCGCGAGACCTAATGGACCGAGGACGGTTTCGGGTGGAAAGTGGGGAGTGGAAAGTTTTTCGAGCGCGACGTTGTATTTGGCTTGGAGGGTGAGGTCGTTTGGCTGTTGGGATAGCGCCAGTGCGAGGGTCTCCACTTCGAGGATTGGGTCGGTTTGGGAATCTGAATCCAGCCCGAGCGCGGAGTGAAGCGTTTGTTCGGGTTGGAACTCCATGCCTTGGGCAAGATATCCAATTCTTAAGTTGGGGCGCGTCGAAGCGACATTCCCCGAATCAGGATGATCGAGACCTGCCAGGATGCGCATGAGGGTGGTCTTGCCGGAGCCGTTGGCGCCGATCAGACCGATGCGCTCGCCTGCGCTGATATTGAAGTTGATATTTTGTAGAACGGGCTGGATGCCGAAATATTTGTTGAGGTTATGGATACTAAGCATGGTGACACCTGTAGTTAAAAAGAAAACCGAGGGCAGACCTCGGCTGAAAATGCCAATAGGGTGTTGCCCTGAAACATTGGTTTAACTACTTGCTGTCTGTCATTCGCTGGGTATCCTTTCGACTGCGAAGATTTTATCACAGTGAGGTAAACTTGTGAATTGTTTGCGCGTCCATCAATGGACGAAATTTACTGAAAAAAGTTCCAACCCGAGGTGAATATGACGAAAAAAATATTGGCAGTGCTGGCGCATCCCGACGATGAGTCGTTTGGCTTGGGCGGGACGCTGGCGTTGTACGCAAAGCGCGGATATGAAACCTATTACGTGTGCGCCACGCGCGGCGAGGCTGGCACGGTGGATGCGGAACACCTGAACGGCTTCAAGGATACGGCGGAACTGCGCACGCACGAGTTGATGAAGGCGGCGAAACATTTGGGGTTGAAGGAAGTCTTCTTTTTGGGGTATCGCGATTCGGGTATGCCCGGCATGGAGGAGAACGACCATCCCGATGCGCAGATTCAACATCCCGTTGAGGAAGTGGCGGGGAAGGTCGTGAAATACATCCGCGAGATCAAGCCTGATGTGGTCATCACGTTCGATCCGATCGGCGGATACAGGCATCCCGACCATATCCACATTCACAAGTCGACGGTCATGGCGTTTGCGAATTCGGATGACGCCTCTTTCTACCCCGAAGCGGGTGAGCCGTTCAAGCCGTCGGCATTGTACTTTCAAGTTTTTCCGCGCTGGTTCTTGCGTGTGATGACGCGCCTGATGCCCCTGCTCGGCAAAGACCCGACCAAATGGGGACGCAACGGCGACATCAATTTGAAGGAGCTCGCCGAGGTGGATTTTCCCGTGCATGTGCGGGTGGACATCCGCCCGGTCAGCGAGGAGAAGCGGCTGGCGAGCGCGGCGCACGCGTCGCAGGGCGGAATCCAAATGCGGCGCGGGTTGATGGGATTCATCACCAAGGTATTCGGCGAGAAGGAGGATTTCATGCGCGCCTATCCGCCCGTGGAGGATGGATTCAAGCGGAAGAACGATCTTTTCGAAGGGATGTAGCGAAGGCGGCTGGAACAAATCCAGCCGCTTTTTCGTTAACTTTGGGTAGGCGTGAATGATTGAAGAGTGCTAAAATTTTGCAATATCCCAAAAACGGACAAGAGATTATGACAGAGACCACCCCATCGCAATCCACAGGCAGGTTTGGTTTTGCACGCATTCCGGAGTTCCTGCTCCAGCCTGCGCGTACATTTGTATTGCTGGTCGAGGAAGCCCGCGCGACTTGGGGAATGCCCATGCTTGCGTTGAGCGTGTCTACGTTCCTTAGCGTCATGGTCAGCGGATATTTGACCTCCCGCGCGGCGATGATGGGCGAGACGCCGCTTCCGCGTGACTGGCAATGGTGGTCGCCTGAAATGCAGGAGAACTACATGCGCGCCCAACAAGCCATGCAGGGACCGGTCTTCGCATATATCATTCCACTGGTCACGGCGCTGATCAGTTTGTGGCTGGGGTGGTTGATCCTGAGCGGGTTGCTGCATCTCGGCTCCACCTTGCTGGGCGGACGCGGCTCGATGCAAAGCGCGTTGAACGTCACGGGCTGGGGAA
>CAYPHR010000267.1:0-4483 GCA_964410375.1 uncultured Anaerolinea sp.
AGAGCGCCACACTGTGGATGTGGATGTTGTGGGTTCGAAACCCATCAGGCTCCCCATGAGACCCTAAAGGTTTTGAGACCTTTAGGGTCTTTCTAAACGTTCGGAGGTTCGATGAAACAATATCTGGTTGAACCGGGGAAGAAGATCAAGCTTGCGGAGTGGGATCCGGGCGCTACGGGGGATTTTGAGGGCGGTAAAAAGGACGGTTTGAAGTCAGTTCAGGAATTAAATGAGGAATTGCAAGCGTTGCAGGAGTTGTTGTACGCCGAGGGGAAGCACAAGGTGCTGGTTGTGTTGCAGGCGATGGACACGGGCGGCAAGGATGGGGCGATCCGGCGCGTGTTCGATGGGGTGAATCCGCAGGGGGTGAAGGTGGCGAGTTTCAAAGTGCCGACGCCAGAGGAACTGGCGCACGATTTTCTATGGCGCATCCACAAGGTGACGCCCGCAAACGGCGAGATGGTGATCTTCAACCGCAGTCACTACGAGGATGTGCTGGTGGTGCGCGTGCGGAATTTGGCGCCGAAGTCGGTGTGGTCGAAGCGGTATGCCCAGATCAACGATTTTGAGCGGATGCTGACGGAGAACGGCACGACCATCCTGAAGTTCTTCCTGCATATCAGCAAGGACGAGCAGAAAGAACGCCTGCAAGCCCGCCTTGACGACCCGACCAAGCATTGGAAGTTCAGCCTCGGTGATCTGGAAGAACGCAAGTTGTGGGACGATTATCAGAACGCCTACGAGGACGCCATCAACGAGACCAGCACGGAGTATGCGCCGTGGTATGTGGTGCCCGCGGACCGCAAATGGTATCGCGACCTGGTCATTTCCACGATTTTGGTGGATACGCTAAAAGGTTTGAAAATGGACTTCCCCAAACCAAAGGACGATCTTGACGGGGTCGTGGTCGAGTAAAATCAGAATATGCCCAAGACGATCAATGTACTTTTTCTCGCCGCCGAAGCCGATCCGTTCGTGAAGGTCGGCGGCCTTGGCGATGTGGCGGGTTCGCTTCCCCGCGCCCTGCGCGCGCTCTCCAACGATGAGATCAAACTGGATGTACGGCTGGTGCTGCCGTATCACCCGGTGGTGAGGGCGGGGAATCTCAAGGCGTTGGGTATCTTTCCGATCCCGCGCGGCAGTTCCGAGGTAGAGGTCGAGGCGTTCGAGACCGTGTTGGACGGGATGCCGGTCTATCTCATCAACGGCGATCCGATCCGCGCAAATGGCTCGGTCTATTCGCTTGATTCCAAACTGGATGCGGAGAAGTACACCTTCTTTTCGCTGGCTGCGCTTGAGCTTCCGAATCAGATCAACTGGACGCCGGATATCGTGCATGCCAATGACTGGCATACGGCGGCGAGCGTGTACGGCAACCTGACCAAACGCTGGGAGGCGGGGGCGCGGCATGTGGCTGGCGTGGTGACGCTTCATAACCTGCCCTTTATGGGACCCGACATCAGCGGCATTCTCGATGAATATGGGGTGAAACTCGCGCAGACCGACCTGCCGGAATGGGCGCGTGTGATGCCGCTCCCGCTGGGGCTGTGGGCGTCGGATGCGATCGTGGCGGTCTCGCCGAGTTATGCAAAAGAAGTCCTGACCGAGGAGTTCGGTTGCGGTTTGCACGACTTTTTGAATCTGCGGCAGGATACTTTGAGCGGCATCTTGAACGGCATTGATACTGCTTCCTTTGATCCCACGTACGACAAATCCATCGGGGTTAACTACAATATCGATACATTGAAACGACGCGCCGAGAATAAAGGCATGTTGCAGGACAAACTCGGGCTGACGAACGACCCGAACATTCCACTGCTGGCTGTCATCTCGCGCATGGACGTGCAAAAGGGGATCGATCTTGCCTTCACCGCCTTGAAAAGCATGAAGAGCGTCAATTTCCAGGCGGTCATCCTCGGCACAGGCGACCCGAAGCTGGAAGAAGCCGCGCGCGCCTTGCAAACGGCGTTCCCTGAAAAGATCAAAGTGGAAGTGCGCTTCGATGCCGCGCTTGCGCGCCAGATCTATGCCGGCGCGGACATGCTGCTCATGCCGTCGCGTTACGAACCGTGCGGGCTGGCGCAGATGATCGCGATGCGCTACGGCTGTGTCCCGGTGGCGCGCGCGGCAGGCGGCTTGAAGGATACGGTCAGGCACAATGAGACCGGCTTTATCTTCGAGAAGGCGCATCACATGTCTTTGATGGGCGCGGTCAAGAACGCGATCAAGGTCTATGGTGATAAGGAAGCGTGGCAGAAAATCCAGCTTGCAGGCATGGCGCAGGATTTTTCGTGGGAAGCCTCGGCAAGGGACTATTTGAAATTGTATCTTTCGTTGGTGAAATAATTTTGAGATTGCTTTGCGGCACTCGACCGCCGCCGCTCGCAATGACATAGGTTAACATGGCATTCAAACGTTCTTCCGGCATTCTTCTCCATCCCACCAGCCTGCCCGGTCCCTACGGCATCGGCGATCTCGGTCCGCAGGCGTATCGTTTCGTGGACTGGCTCGCGTCCACGGGCTGCAAACTCTGGCAGATCCTTCCGCTCGGTCCTACAGGTTACGGCGATTCGCCCTATCAATGCTTCTCCGCCTTTGCGGGCAATCCCTATTTGATCAGCCCCGATGACCTGTTGACCGATGGTTTGGTGACGCAGGATGACGTGGATCTGCTCAAGGACCTGCCCGCTTCAAAAGTGGACTTCGGCTTGCTCATTCCAAAAAAGCTTGACCTTCTGCTCAAGGCTTTTTCCCGCTTCCAAGCCCATCCTGAAAATCTTCGTCAAGCCTTCGACTACTTCTGCGCACAGAACGCCTCCTGGTTGGACGACTTTGCCCTGTTCATGGCGTTGAAGGAAGCCAATGGCGGCGGAGCATGGAACGGGTGGAGCGAAGCGCTGAGGTCCCGCAAAAAATCTGCAATGACCAAAGCCCGAAAAGAATTGGCGGAGGACATCCAGCGGCATTCGTTCTATCAATTCCTGTTCTTCCGCCAGTGGGAAAAGGTGCGCAAGTATGCCAATGAAAAGGGCATCCAGATCGTCGGTGATATTCCGATCTTTGTCGCGTATGACTCGGCGGATGTGTGGGCGAACCCCGACCTTTTCTATCTCGATGAAGCCGGCAACCCGACCGTGGTGGCGGGCGTCCCGCCGGATGCGTTCTCGGCGACGGGGCAGTTGTGGGGCAATCCGCTCTATAACTGGGAAGTGCACAAAAAAGAGGGATACAAGTGGTGGCTTTCGCGCGTGCGCGCGTCGCTGGGCTTTATGGATATCCTGCGCTTCGACCACTTCCGCGGTTTTGCGGGCTACTATGAGATCCCTGCCGGTGAAGCGACCGCCGAGAACGGGCGCTGGGTGCCCGGTCCCGCGCATGACCTGTTCAATGCTGTGCAGGCATATCTCGAGGACGGCTTGGTCGCGCCCGGCGCGGGTCTGCCCATCATTGCCGAAGATTTAGGCGTTGTCACTCCCGATGTGATCGAACTGCTGGAAGCCTTTGATCTGCCGGGTATGAAGGTCTTGCAGTTCGCATTTTCCGGTCCCGATAATCCCTTCCTGCCGCATAATTACATTCCCAATTGCGTGGCGTACACCGGCACGCATGACAATGATACCGCCATCGGCTGGTTCAATTCCGCGCCGGAGCATGAAAGGGAATTTGCCCGCCGCTATCTCGGCGTGGACGGTCACGATTTCGCCTGGGACTTGATCCGCACGGTGTGGAAGTCTGTGGCGGTGTTCGCGATCACCCCCATGCAGGATGTGCTCAGTCTCAGCGGCGAGGCGCGCATGAATTTCCCCAGCAAACTGGGCGGCAACTGGGAATGGCGCATGCAGGACGACGATCTGCGCGATGACCTTGCGGCTGGCCTGCGGGATCTGAACTGGATGACATTGAGATAGCAAAAAAGCGGCTCTGAGTCACGTTTTGTTATCTTTTTTGATTTCTGGTTGCTCACCCCTTGGCACGGCTGTTCGTTGGTAACTGGCATTATTTACTTATGGTGATGGCAACCCCGGTAAGATCGCCGATGGGTGCGACAAAAAGCACAATGTTCGTCGAGCCGTTGGAAAAGTAAACGCTCACATATCCAGCACCTTCTTCAGTCGTCTGAAATTCATAGCCGAGGTTGGGGAGTTCCGTTTTATAGTAATCCGTGACTTCATCCACAGTGGCGCGGATTGTGAATTGATATACGTCATCGGCGGCTTCACCGTTTACAGCGCCCGGCATAATTGGGATGTCCTGCCATTCCGCGAGCGGCGTTCCTGAAGGCAAGATGGCTTCCTCGGTAGCCGTAGCAGTTTGTGCGGGGATTCCAATTGCAACGACTTCGTAGGTGAGCGGTCCGTCGAAATAGTCAATTTCAGAGACGTTTGAGCCATGAAGGGAATCGCCAGGCTGGATGCTGATATCTTTCGTAAAATTCACTACGGAATTTCCAAAGGCGGCCATGCCAATGTATCTGCCGTTGGCA
>CAYPHR010000268.1:0-2132 GCA_964410375.1 uncultured Anaerolinea sp.
GGGTCGATCTGCACGATGACCGTGCC
The DNA here is from genome assembly GCA_964410375.1 of uncultured Anaerolinea sp. Taxonomy (GTDB): domain Bacteria; phylum Chloroflexota; class Anaerolineae; order Anaerolineales; family Villigracilaceae; genus Villigracilis. The sequence continues at coordinate 27 of CAYPHR010000268.1, forward strand.
GTCTTCCGTCAGCCAATCCATGTGGTCGTCCACCAACTTCAACGCATTCGACCACATCTGCTTATATTGCGGCGGCGCGATATAAATATATTCGAACTGCCTGTCCGCGCGCCCTGCCAGCATCGTGAACGCGTCGCCGCGTTTGATCTCCGCCTGCGCTGTGAACTTGCAATGCTCCACATTGTGTTTGACCGTTTCGATGGGCAAACGGTTCAAGTCCGTGAAGCGCACCGATGCCGCGCCGCGGCTCAATGCCTCGATGCCGATCGCGCCGGTGCCTGCGAACAAGTCCCACCAATTTGAATCGATCACATCCCCCGCCAGAATATTGAACAGCGCCTCCTTCACGCGGTCCATCACGGGGCGCGTGGTGTCACCCGGCACCGACGCCAGTTTGCGTCCCTTCGCACTGCCTGAAATCACCCTTAGACTCATGACCTCACCCCCGACCCCTTATCATCCCCTTTGGGGGCTCCTGGGAGGAGAGGGGAGTTAGCGGATTCTTTCGCTGCCATGATGTTTTCATGCGGCGATTGATAATAGACGACGCATCCCGTGCCGAGGATGAAGCGGCGATTCTTCGTCTGCTTGATGGCGTTCCGCGCCTCTTCCTTGACCTGAGCCGGATTCCCTAAGTGGAGTGTTTCCTGTCTCAAGCCTCCGCACACCACGCCCTTGAAGAGACTCTGCGCCTCCGCCAGCGACGGATGGGTTTCCCGGTCATGCCAGTTGACGATCTGGAAGTCGAACAGGCGTAAAAGTGAGAAATACACGTCCCTGCCGTGCAGGTGCAGCATATTGCACCATAAACCTTCTGTTGCGGCGAGCGTCCGCTGATCGAACAACAGCCCAATGGATTTGTATTCATCCAAGTCAAGTTGACTGCCCTGCGCGTGCTGGACGGCGTAAAAAACGCCGTCAATGCCTGTTTCGCGCGCGGCTTCGATGAAACTTCTCGTGGTCTTTGTGATGGTTTTCAATCCCTCCATCACGGCTTCGGGGTATTTGCGGATGTGCTCGATGAGCAGGTCATTGCCTGCCAGATTCTTCGCCTGCGAGAGCGGATTGAAGATGGTCTGGATGACGGGAGTCTCCGGGCTGAGATTCTGCTTGATCAAACGGAGACAGGCTAACTGTCCGGCAAGATGCGGGGAGGAGGTCGGGTCGAGCGGCTGGAGTGTCTCCCAATCCTGCGGTTTTTGGATCACGCGTTTGGTGTATTCCCGCGAGCCTTCGGGGTTGTTCTGCCATTCGTCTTCCACGCCCCAATCTCTCACGGCAAAGGACGAGGCGGGCGTGACCTTCACGATGTCGAAGTCATAGGTCTCTTGGAATTTGAGCGTGGCGGCGGCGAGGGTTTCGGGGTTTTGGTCTTCTTCGGGGAAGTGCCGCCACAAGGCGATCGGCGTGCGGTCGGTCGGTTCGCCGTCGATACAGGCTTGGATGCGTTCGCGGTGGGTGGTCATTTACAACTCGCTTTCCAGGCGATGCCTATGGTAGATGCCTTCGCGGAAGGTTCTGATGATCTTGAAGCCGTTCGCCTGCGTTGCCTTGAGGCTGGCGATGTTCCACGTTTCGACGCTGGCGTAGATTTTTTTATACCCTCTTTTTCGCCCTTCGTCCATGAGCGCTTTTTGCAGCGAGCGCCCCAATCCGTGCCCGCGGAATTTTGGGTCGACGGTGAAATACACGCATTCGATGGTGCTCGCTTCGTACATCTGTCCGCGGATGGTGACGCTGGAAATGACCATTTGCAAGAATGCCAGCGGGCGGGTGAAGATGACTTTGAGAATGTTTTTTACAAACCACGCTTTGTCTTCGGTAAGTTTGGCGGTCAGCGCGGATGGCTCAGGGGATGCAAGGCTGAAACCCATGATCTCATTTGTTTCGTTATCCTGCGCGAAAAAACCAAACGCCCGTTCGTCCTTCACGGCGTTCTCAAAATACCGCAGTACGAACGGATAGCCGAGTTTCGAGAGCAAGCCCGCATCATCGAGGTGGATCTCCGCAATGCGTGGGAGTTTGTCGGCGGGCAGGGTGGCGAGGGGATGGAGGGTATACGTCATGTTTGGAGTCAAATGGCTTGCCATTTGAAAATCAAGAAAT
>CAYPHR010000268.1:2232-4464 GCA_964410375.1 uncultured Anaerolinea sp.
GAAGGCACGTCATGCCCAGGTGCGAGCCAATACCAATACGCCAGCGTCTCTTTGCGCGGCGCCCATTTGGTCTTGAAAATGTCATTGCCGGAGCCGATGAGACTGCGTCCCAGATCGAAGGTCGAAAATCCGTTTTGGATCGCATGTTCGATGACCGACCAATACAGGAATTCTCCCGCATATAATGGACGCGCAAAGCGCAGGACATTGGCGTGCAGATTGAAAATCGTCTTGCCTTGTTGGATGAATACTCCGCCGCCTGTGATGCGTCCCCGCGCATCATACGTGACTGCGAACTGGAGTGTGTCCCCAAGCCGTTCCGCCATCGTGCGCAGATACCGCTTCGCGTGATACGGTGAGCCGAGTTCGTGCATACTGCGGGCGATGGCTTCATAGGCGTCATCCAGCAGGTCAAAATGCCCAAAGCGGATGGATTGTCCCTTTTTGAGCGACTTGCGGATGTGATTGCGGTGATCGGATGAAAAGCGTTTCATCAGGTCGTTCGGGTCGGCGGGGAGGTCTATCAGGTAGGAGGAATAAACGGGATGTTGTACCCAGCCGTCGGGTGGATGCGAGGCGGAGGCAAAGCGCAGGGATACGTGCTCGACGTTCAGTTCCTGTGCGAGGCGGCGGGCTTCATCCAAGAGTACGTCGCGGGCTTGGTCGTTCTCGAACGCAAATCCGCCAAAACTGCCGAAGGGCGCGGCGGCGAGATAATGACCGAAAACCGGATGCTTGACCTCCGCCAGCGAGAGCGCGCCGATTGTTTGACCGTTATCCATGGCAACGAAGCGGTGGATGGGATGCCCGTACATCTCGTGGACGAAATTCATCCACGAGTCGATGCCGGTGTAACTGAGTTTGGTTTCAAGCGCCGGGGCGTTGAGAGTGTGTACGCGTTCGATGTTCATTGGAGTTCTTCGATGTAACTTTGCATGGTGGATGTGGGGAAGTGGCGCAGCAGGTCTTTGAGAAAATTGGATTTGTTGAATGTGAACGGGTAGAGTAATGGATTGCGGAGCAGGTCTGATCCAAGGCGTTGCGTGAAATTTTCAGGAGTGACGATCTCGTAGGGATGCAAAAAGATGACTGGGCTTTTTCCCGATTTGAGCGCGCGCTCGATGATGCGAAAGACGGTGCGGGGAAACATTCCGCTGGTGAAACTGGAGCCGTAGGGGAACTCGCCCATGATAAGCAGGTCGGGCGTCATGTAGCGTGGCGCGCGGAAATTATTTTGCCGTTTTTGCAATTGCAGGGTGCTGACGGGGATCTCGTAAATCCCGTCTTTATTGATGACCGTGCCGGTTGGCGCGTAGATGGAAGAACTGTACGTCAATCCGTGCTTTTTAAGCAGGGGATACACGCCTTCGACGGTGTGGATCATTGGGGCGCGATAGCCGCGGATATTGAATTTTTGTATCCAATCGGCGGAGGCAATGAGGTCTTTTTCGATTTCCGCTACGTCGCTCAATCTGCGATGGACATGACAGTGAAAACCGACTTCGTGTCCCGCGCTTTGGATTTTTTCAGGCAGTTCGGGATACCATCCCACCATTTCTCCGACGAGGTAGAACGTGGCTTTTTTATGGCCGAAGATGTCGAGGATCGGGTCAATGGCGCGGCGGGAATATTCGCCATCAAGTTTGCGGCGGGCTTCGGGGGCGATGTGATCATGCCTGCGCGAGAGCGCAAACCAGGATTCATGGTCAATGGTGAGGAGCAGGCGCGGCGAGGGGGTCATGGCACTTGTTTGATGACGCAGAAGGTTGCTCCCATGCGGGAGATTTCGATGAAATTCGGTTCATCACGCAGAAAGCGCAGGTCTTCGTTGGAGCGGGAGTTGGCGAGATAAAAGTCGCCTGATTGCATCTGATTTTGCTCGGTGCGAAAATCGCGGATAGTGATGTTGTCGTTGGCGTAATACGCTACAATATACGGCTCGCGGCGGACGAACAACTGTGCTCCCGCGGGCGCTTGCTGATTGAATTGGAGCACGGCTTCGCGGTAGCAGGTCAGCCAGTATTCGGTTTCGTAGCTGCGGAAGACGCCGTCCACGCCGTCCACGCCGCCTGCGAAGTTATTGTAGTAGGCATATTGATATGGGTGCAGTTGGATGATGGGCAAAATGCCAAAGGCGAGCAAGGCGATCAAAAACACAGATTTCTGCCATGCCTTTTTCAGCCATTGGAATAAAAAATGAAAGGCAAAGCCTGTGAAAATGAATAATGGCGG
>CAYPHR010000269.1:0-4446 GCA_964410375.1 uncultured Anaerolinea sp.
TTGGGAGATCGGCGGGCAGAACATCCCGGCCGACTGGAACGACACGGTGGAAGATCAGCGCGTCCGTGCCAAGACCATTCCCCTGCAACTCGGGACTCAAACAGCAGGTATCCTTGTCTTGTTGACGCTCGGCTTGACCGTGGCGATCAGCCTGCTCCTGCCGCGCGTTTCGCCTCTTTCGCTGGGATGGTCTTATCTGTTGGCTAGTACATTGACTGGCTTTTTCCTGCTTTTGAAGCCTGGATACGAATTATACAAACATCAAAACGAGGGACGACGGGCGGCAAAGTTGTTCGATAACGCCAGCCTTTACCCGATGGCGCAGTTTGTAATACTCACCATCCTTCTGCTGATCGGCAAATTTACCCCATAAAAGGAAAACTGCCATGCCGCCAAAGCCAAAACTCAACAGCGATGAGATCCTAAAAGCCGAATACGACTACATCGCCAACACCGTCTTTCAGGCAAATGAAGACCGCTCACGGGTTACATCCTTTTACTTTGTCACAGTTGGCTCGCTGGTCGCAACCATCCTCGGGACGTTATTCTCGGAAGACAACCTGCAAGGCGCAGCGCTCGCGTTCTCAGGCTTGTTCCTGATATTGACGATCCTTGGCGGATTGACTCTGGCACAACTCGCCCGTTTACGCGCCGCATGGCACGAATCCGCGCAGGCCATGAACGTGATCAAAGATTTTTATATCAGGCACAATAAAGAGATCGAACCCGCCTTCAAATGGAAATCAAAAACACTGCCTCCCACCGATAAACCTTTTAGCATCGCCAACTTGATGGCATTCGAAGTCGCCATCCTAAGCGCGATCACAACCGCCGCTGCGGTCTATTTCCTTCTCTTTTATTTTAGAACGGTCGCAGGCTGGGACTGGGCGATCCTAGCCGCCACTCTGCTAATCGCCTATTTCGTCCAATGGAAATGGTACAAATATTTGCTTGTGGATAACCAATAACAGAATGCCTCGAAACTACAAAAACCAACCTCCAACCGCCTTTCAACGCCTGCCCGAATACAAGCGTGAAGATGACTGGATCCGCGACCTGCTCCACCGTGGACAGATCGCCCATATCGCCTCGCGCTGGGACCTCCAGCCGTTCATCAATCCCACGACCTTTTTCTACGACGAAGACGGTCACCGCATCATCTTCCACTCGAACATTGCCGGTCGCATCCGCGCCAATATCGAACGCCACCCTGAAGTCTGCGTGGAAGTCAGCGAGTTCGGAAAACTGCTGCCCTCCAACATCGCGCTGGAATTCTCGCTGCAATATCGCTGTGCCATCGTCTACGGCAAGGCACATGTCATCGAGAATGAAGAAGAAAAGCGGGACGTCCTGCACAAATTGGTCGGGAAATATTTCAATGAAATGGAAATCGACAGGGACTACCGATCCGCAACCGACAAGGAACTGAAGCGTACATCTGTCTATGAGATCAAAATCGAATCCTGGAGCGGAAAAGAAAATTGGAAGGATGTCGCCGATCAAAGCGACGAATGGGCTCCGCTTGACGAAAAATGGTTCGATTTCTACAGAAATAAAGCTTAACCTGGAGGAACTATGTCCGAACAAACCCGCACCGAAGAATTCCGCGTAGACGGCGAGAAACTGGTCGCCAAGATCAAGGAATTGATCCACGAGGGGAACATCCGCAGGCTGATTATAAAAGACAAGGATGGCAAGACCATGCTGGAGATTCCCGTCACCTTTGGCGTGGTCGGCGCATTGCTCGCCCCGCAACTTGCCGCCATCGGCGCCATCGCCGCATTGTTGACCGAAGCCACCATTGTTGTCGAGAAATCCGAGTAACCCAAATGGACATCTTTGCCGTCATTTACTTCATCGGCATTGTGATCGAAACCATCATCCGCGTACCGATCCGCAAAGCTCAGCAGGGGGATGCAAAATCCGAGCGCCGCATCACGTCACAGGAAAAAACCATGCTGCTCCTTCTGTGGCTGGGAATGTTCCTCATCCCGATCATCTATGGGGCTACGAACTGGCTGGATTTCGCCGATTATTCCATCCCTGCATGGGCGGGATGGCTGGGTGTGGTTATTTTTGCAGGCGCGATCTTTGTCTTCTGGCGCGCGCATGCGGACCTGGGACTTAACTGGTCGCCCACGTTGGAGATCCGTGAAAAACACGAACTGATCACACGCGGGATATACGGCATCATCCGCCACCCGATGTATGCTTCGCAATTTCTGTGGGTGATCGCCCAGCCCTTGCTCCTGCAAAACTGGATCGCAGGTTTTTTCAACCTGCTCATCTTCATCCCGTTCTATTTCCTGCGCGTAAAAGCAGAAGAACAATTGATGCTGGATTCGTTCGGCGAGACCTACTACGCGTATATGAAAAAGACAGGCGCGGTATTTCCGAAATTCGGAGGGAATAGGTGAAATCCTATCGCAAGGAACTGTGGTTCAATATTCCTTCCCGCCGCGGGTTTATCAACATCACCCCGCAAGTTGAGGAAGCTCTGCGCGAAAGCGGTATCAAAGAAGGATTGCTTTTGTGCAATGCGATGCACATTACCGCCTCTATTTTCGTCAACGACGATGAAAGCGGGCTGCATCACGACTACGACAAATGGCTGGAGCGTCTTGCTCCGCACGAGCCTGTAAAGCAATACCGCCACAACGACACGGGCGAAGACAACGCCGACGCGCACATGAAGCGTCAGATCATGGGACGGGAAGTAGTGGTCGCAGTTACGAACGGTCAACTCGATTTTGGGACGTGGGAACAGATCTTCTACGGCGAGTTCGACGGACGCAGAAGGAAGCGCGTGTTGGTGAAGATCATCGGGGAATAGGGTACGGGTCTGCCTATTCCATTTGGAGTAAGATTGGAAGCATGAGAGGCACGCCGGGACAGTTAAGCGACACTCTGATCATCGAATTGACCAGAGCGCTTGCGCTGCCCGAAACAGGGCTGGCACAGCGCTTTGTCCGCGCGGTATTTGAGAAGGGAACACTGCGCTTTTCAGAGCTTGTGCTGAACTTCGACAAGCAGGTCGAACGGAATGGCACAATGGCTGGCGCACGCTGGTTGTTGACCCACTTTATCAAAGGATTCGAGGTACACGGCGCCGAGTTGATCCCCAGCGAAGGTCCGCTCGTCATTGCATCCAATCATCCCGCGGCATACGATGGCTTGGTCATTTCCGCCTGCGTCCCCCGTCCCGATTACAGGGTCATCATTGGCGATGTCCCCACCTATCATTTCCTGCCGAACCTGTGCCGATACGCCATCTTTTCGCCGCAAACGAACGACCCCTTCGGGCGGATGCTCGCTATCCGTCAGGCGATCCGGCATCTGAAGAATGGCGGCGCAATTCTAACCTTCCCGCGTGGGGGCATCGAACCGGACCCCGCCTTCATGCCGAACCCCGATGCGGAATTCGATAAGTGGTCACGCAGTCTTGAAGTATTTCTGCGGCGCGTCCCGCAGACCCGTGTGCTGGTTGCCACAGTCAGCGGCGTGATCTCGCGGACGATATTCCATCATCCCATCACCTGGCTTAGAAAAAAACGAAACGACAAACAGCGTTTGACGTTCATGTACCAGATGATCCGCCAGGTCTTGAGCGGGCGTGAACTTTTCGGTCTGAAGCCGCAAGTCACATTTGGGGAACTGCTGGAAGGCATCGATCCCAGCAACGTCCTCGCGGAGGTCGAGCATGCCGCCCGCAGGACATTACAAAAACATATCGCCCATTTTCAAATAAAAGGAGCCGACCATGCGTTTACAGAATAAGATCATCGCTACCCTGATCGCCGAAGGTGTGGAGGACCTAGAATATTATGTTCCGCTCATGCGCTTACAGGAGGAGGGCGCAACCGTACTGTCCGCTGCGCTTGACCTCAAGCCCGTGCGCGGGAAGAATGGTCTGGTCATTACGCCTGACGCGAAAATCGAAGACCTGAAAGCGGACGAACTCTTTGCTTTAATTCTGCCCGGCGGCTGGACACCTGATAAATTGCGCCGCTATGACGTTGTCAAGAAGCTGGTGAAGGATATGGATGATGCAGGCAAAATCATCGGCATTATTTGTCACGGCGGCTCGATCGCGATCTCTGCCGGCATTATCAAGCAGGGTCAGCGTGTGACAGGCTCCACGGGCATCAAGGATGATCTTGTCAATGTCGGCGGGGTTTGGGTGGACGAACCCGCCTTCCGGGAGCGTAACCAAGTTTGGGGGCGGGTTGTGGCGGATATTCCCGATTTCAACCGCGAACTGGTCAGGGCGTTGGTTATGATCTCTGCATTTTGAGACAGATTTAGCCAGATCTGCAGGGCGGAATAGGTAGATCTTGCAATTCTGCATCAGGAGTGTCTTTTTGTTAATATCCAATCCTATTTACAGATAGGCGCCATGCTCCCTATATCTTCCCTGCCAGATAATCCAGGACATCGATCTTGGTC
>CAYPHR010000270.1:0-4410 GCA_964410375.1 uncultured Anaerolinea sp.
AATCCAACTCCTGCAATTGCGGATAGACTACATTGAAGGTGTTCATCAGCCCAAGCAGGTAATAAACCCGGTCCAGCCAGCCGTATTCGGGTTGTTTGAGCATCAACTGAATGGCGTCACCTTCGCGGCGATAGGTTTCGTCTTTGATGTTCGGCACTTCAAAGAGTTGGTATTCGCGTCCGAACAGTGTGGCATATGGCTTGATGGGGCTCTTGCCGAAGTACGGTGGCGGCCCCTGCTTTTCAAGGGTTTGCGCAAAGTCCGTGTCGCCGGTTTGAATGGAGTGTTCCAGCACCAGATCGTAAATCATCTGGTCAGTTGCCCGCACGTCCACCATCTGCGCTGTTCCAATGTAGGCGTGGAATAGATCGGGGCGTTGTTGGGCGGCAAGCGCTCCGATGATAGTGCCCCAGGAATGTCCCACCAGATAGATTTTCTGCTCCTTGAAGCGGACGCGCAACAATTCGCTTAGTTCGATGACATCTGACACATATTGGTCAATGGTCAAGTCGGATTTAGGGTTGAGCGAGGGATAAGATTTACCGCAGCCTCGCTGTTCCCAGATGACGACCACAAAGTGTTTTTCCAGTTCGCTGTTGAAGCGCAACACGCGCGCCGACTCGCTGGCTCCAGGTCCTCCGGAGAGAAAGAGCAGGACAGGCTTGTTGACATCATGACCGCGAATGATGAGCCACTGGTCGACGCCGCCAAGTTTCACTTTTTCAAGCGAGGCGATACTGCCGGGCAGGTTTTGCCCATCCGCGCCGAGGATGGCGGGAGTATGCGCCGTCCACTGTGAGTAGATCACCACCGCGACCAACAACAAAGGAATGAGCAGGAAGAGCATTCGAACTCCAATCTTGTTCGATGTATTCATCGGAAATTCCTTTCTGCTTATTTTCGGTAGCGGCGCGCTTCCTCCCTGAGTTGAGCGCAAACCTCTGTTGATTCCCCGCAGGTGTATTGTCGAATTCGCAGTTAATTACAACCAAAAACGCTGACCGCTGCCGAAAAGCGCTGTGCGATTTCATTCCGATTCATTCTACCGTTACTCTGGTTCGGCGCAACAGTCACATCATTCCCTTTTCCGCATGTAGAAAAGCATATTCCCCTCGGAGCGTTTATTCGGATAGCAGGCTGTGACATGGAGTGAGGGACGAAATTTACACCCCGTTGAGTAGATTTGTACCCCCGCCATAACCTTGTTTTTATGAAAAACAACCTGCCTCCTGACAGTTTTAAACTGGGACGCAGACGCTGGCGCCAGCGCGGCGTGAACGCTGAAAGCGCTGATACCGATTGATTATTTAGAGGATCTTTTCCAAAAAACCCGCGTCCATCTGCGTCCAAAGAGCGGCTGGAAACCAATCAACTTATAATTCATCTTCATCGTCCTCTTCCAGACCATCAAAAAATTCAGTGGGCGGAATGAATGGCGGTTCATTCGGGTCATATCGTTTTGGCGTGGATGGGGGAGTAATGTTGCGCGTCCATTGATGTGAATTCTTCAACTCCTCCAGCATTTCCGCATGGAGTTCATCCTTCCACTTCTCGTACATGCGGATCTGTTTCTTTGCCCAATCGGGCAATTCCCCTGGCTGACCATCATCCATATCGAGAAAACTCCAATCCACAAGCGTGGATGTGGGTGTTTCCTTTTTCTCAGGGATGGACGCCTCGAACAGTTTTGCCAATCCCTTGTCGATGCTGGGGCGGTACGGAACAATGCGTTTCAATTGATTCGCGTTGCGCGCTCTTTGCAAATAATCCTTTGTCTTTGGCGCGGAGGGATCAACGAACTCCATCATACGGTCATAACGCGAACCATCGCCCGCGGGTGGAATCCATGGGATGCGGTGGGCATTGTCCCGCCACCAAATCACTTCAGCAAGCAATCGTCTTGCCTTCTCATCGTTAAAGCGTGAAGACAGTTCGCCCAACGCTTCGGCGGCGTCGGCGAAGAATCCCAGATCGGCATATTGCCAGCCGATCCAGAACAAGGTCTCTTGTGGGTTTTTGCCTTTGGCAATTGCGTCTGCAAAGATCGTCCACGCGTAATCGGCGCATTCCTCATCGCCGAGACAGTACGCTCCAAGCAACTCCCTCTTGCCGTCTTCGAGAATTTTTAGCACATCGTTTAGCCCACCCCGATCGCGCTTCAACTCGCGCTTCCCATCCCACCGACTTATAAAACGATACGACAACGCCAGCCTGCGCCGTTGTTGCCACGGACGGTCATCCCATTCGTCAATGTTCTGCTGAATGGCGACACGGTTGTCGTAGATCATCCATTCGTCGCAAAAGAGTTCATACACAAGTTCCTTTGCCTCTTCACAATCAGGGAACAAAGCCAACACATCGAAACACAACGCCGCCGCATCGGCTTGCCCCGCATGCCATTGACCATCCTCTCTGGCACGGGCTAATGTTTGGCGAACGTAATCAGGGTAAGTGGTCATCAGAATAAACCTGGTTGTGTCGGTTGCTGAAGAGGCAGGCTCGCGGCTTCTCGTTCCATCCAATTGGGCAATTGCGCGGGTTTATCTTTGAATGGATGAGGGAAAGCCAGCGCGCCTTTTTGCAGGAGCAGTTTATTTCCCTCTGGCATGTGATCGTGATCCAACACAAAAACGGGAACCCAGCCATTCTTGAGCGTCTCGGTCGCGCCTGCCCAGGTGCCGCCTGTCTCGGCATCCGAGGCGACTACGATGGCGTAATCGGCAAGGCAATAGATGAGGCGATTGCGACCCATCGCCGCGCCGACGGAAAACCCCGCATTGGGACTATACGGTGTGACCAGACACAAGTCTCCGCGACTCAACGCTTCTTTCCGACTTTTGACCTGCTTCTCCAAACTATCCGCCAGCACGCCGACGGCGGTTCCCCGCGCCTCAAGCGCCGACTCCATGCTGAGCGTGTCCACGCCTCGCGCGCCGCCCGAATACAACACCTGTCCCGACATCCCGCATGCGTTGCCGACAAATCGCGCGCATTCCTGCCCCGCTTCATCTAAATGACGCGAGCCGACCACGGCAATTCCGGGCTGTCCGAGCAAAGCCTTTTCCCCGGCATAGAACAATACAGCAGGCGCGGAATCTTTCAAGCGTGAGCGATATTTTTCGGGGTAGTCCGAGTCGGCGCGGGTGAGGGGGAATATCTTGAGGGAGGCGAGGCGATTGAGTTCGGGTTGAATGTCGCGCGACACGAGATGCGAGATACGAGTTACGAGTTGCTCATCGAGATCGAGTTTGAAGCGGAGATCAGGCTCGGGTTGTTGAAGCAGGTTGGAAGGTCGGAGTGAGGCGGCTTGCAGTTTGCGAGCAATCGGATTCCATTCGCGCAGGGTCAACGGCTTGGCGGAGTCTTCGCTATAGTCCCGATGCTTTTCGGGGTCTAATCCAAGTTGGGAGCAGAGGAGGAGGAGGGTGAGGGAGTCTTGATTCATGATACGAGATACAAGTTACGCATCCGCGTGGATGGTTTTGGTGAACGTCAGCGCGTTGACGCGGGAGGCTTTGTGTTTGAGGAGCAGTTTGGTGATTTCTTCGAGCGTCGCGCCAGAGTCGAAGAGGTCGTCAACGAGAAGGATTTGTTTATCGGTTATATCATTGTTTAATGAAAACGCGCCTGCGACGTTATCCCGTTTTTGCGGGAGCGTCTGCATTTCTTTTTGCGGTCTGGTCTGGCGGATTTTGACGATGGATGTCTGCATGGGTCTGTTGAGCGCCTTCGCCAGCGCTTTGCAAAATTCATGCACGGGACTGAACTCGCGCGGTGTGGAGGACGGCGCGGGAATGATGATGTCGAATTGATTCATTTCAGGATGCGCGGCGAAAAGTTTGCGCGTATGTTCGATGAGCGCGGGCAATGCCGATGAGTCGGATTGATATTTGAGACGATAGACAAGATCGCCGACGCCGCTGCGATTCCATTCCGCTCCTTTGTAGGAACTATGAAAGTCGAGGGCGAAGCCGATGCTCCAGTTGCCTGTGAGAGGGCGGGGATGGGAGGAAGAGAGGAAGGAAGAGATGGGGTCAGGTTGTTGGGTGGAGTGTGTTTCATGAGTTACAGGTTGCGAGTTACGAGTTGCGAATTCAGTGTTGCGTGTTGCGTATTGGTTTGAGTCTTCTTCGGTGAATGATAATTCGTTGCGGCATTTCGAGAGCGCGACCTTTGCTGAATCACGTGTGTAATATTGTTCGGTTTCATCGTTTGCGATTCTTTCAAGCAGGTCGGTTGCTCGCGCATCGCCAATATCTCCTAATGCTTTCACGGCATATTGACGGACTTGCGGCTTGGTCTCTTTAGCAAGCAAATCGAGCAAAGGTTGAATGGCTTGCGTGTTCTTGATTTTTCCGAGGGCAGAAGCGGCTAATCTTCTGGCGTTTCCATCTTTGCTTTTTAGCGCGG
>CAYPHR010000271.1:0-4409 GCA_964410375.1 uncultured Anaerolinea sp.
ACTTGCAAATCCCAACACTACCAGCCATCCAAAACGGTCTCGAACCCTCCAAATTGAATTGACGAGGACGGAATACACATCATCCATTATTTGCACGGCAAGGAAATAGGCCGTGAGCCAGATCACGATCTTGATCAGCGGCGGTATTCGGTCCAGACCCAAAACGCCTAAATATTCTTTGCCATCTTTGTTTGCTTCCATACATTACCCTCCGCTTTACTTGGATCGCCTTGTTTGCAAGGCGACTGAAAAAGATTTATCTATTTTACTTCATTGAACGTTTTAAGATGAATGACCTGTGTAGCTGAGAGGTGCGCAATGCGTGCGCCTCCTTGAGGTTGGCATTTCGCGTATAATATTCTTATGCCAGTTGTCCGATTCCCTGCCTTGATGAAATATTATGTGGATAACCAGAGTGAGTTCAGCATGCCCGGTGTGACCATTGCTGAATTGATCGAAAATACCCTTCTTCAGTATCCCACCCTCAAGCCGCACCTTTTCAGTTCCAATGGTGAGATCCGCCGTCACTTCAATATTTTTGTGAACGGCATTCATATCCGCGACTTGGAAGGGATGGCGACAAAGTTGAAAGAGAACGATAAGGTTATCTTTATGGCATCCGCGGCGGGGGGATAATTTTTATATTGACAAAACCGGTAAGATTCGTAAAATAGCGGACATCTAACTGGAAAATCATGAGAATCTTTAACTATTGCTTGTGTCTATCGCGGGGCTCGTAACCATCGCCTGAGATAGACCCACTCCGCAGTCAACGGAATCATCAGACGGTAGGACGACCCCCGCTTGCAGAAATTTTGCAATGTGTGGCGTTCGTTCGCCGTCTTTTTGTTTACCCGTTGACTGTTTTGATTTAAGAGACGATATGACCTTACTCGACTTTCGACTTACCGAATCCAATGCCATCCCGTTGGACAGCCTTGCCCAACATGTGGGGAATACGCCCCTGCTTCCGCTTCGCCGCGTGACCCGCAGCCTGCCTCCGCGTGTTCAGGTCTTTGCCAAGGCTGAATGGTTCAACCCCGGCGGCTCGGTCAAGGACCGCCCTGCGCTGAACATCATCCAAACCGCCATCATCAACGGTGACTTGGGCAGCGACAAACGCTTGCTGGACTCAACCTCCGGCAATATGGGCATTTCCTACGCCACCTTCGGCGCGGCGCTGGGAATCCCGGTCACATTGGCGGTGCCAGCCAGCGCCAGTTCCGAGCGCATCTCCATTCTCAAGGCACTCGGCGCGGAATTGATCCTCACCGATCCGCTCGAAGGCTCGGACGGCGCGATATTGAAAGCCCGTGAACTTGCCGCGGAACACCCTGAGAAATACTGGTATGCCAATCAATACAATAACCCTGCCAACTGGCAAGCGCATTATCGCTCCACGGGACCGGAGATCCTTTGCCAGACCAATGAGCAGATCACACATTTTGTGGCGGGCTTGGGAACATCCGGCACATTCACAGGGACGAGCCGCTATTTGCTTGAACAATTGCCCCAAGTAAAGAACATTGCCTTCCAGCCCGATGCACCCTTCCACGGGCTTGAGGGACTGAAGCACATGCCCACCTCGATCAAGCCCGGGATCTATGATGAGTCTCTGGTGGGGATCCCGCTCGAGGTCAAGACCGAGGCGGCGCATGAGATGGTGATCAGGCTTGCGCGGGAGGAAGGTCTGTTCGTGGGGATTTCTTCTGCGGCGGCAGTTGTCGCTGCGCTTCAAGTTGCCAGTGAATTGGATGAGGGCGTGGTTGTGACCGTCCTGCCCGACGCGGGCTACAAATATTTGAGCGACAAGGCGCTGTGGGAGAAATGATGTTGAAAATGCCGCAGCAGTTCATTGACCGCATCTCCGCGCATTTGGAAGGCGCTTATCCTGAAGAGGGCGCGGGCTTCCTGCTGGGTGTGGACGGCGAAGTGCGTGAAATTCTGGCTTTGCCGAATGCGCGCGAAGACGAAGCGCGTCACAACCGCTATTTGATCACGCCCGAGGATTATCTCAACGCCGAATTAAAAGCGGATGCGCTTGGCTTGAGTTTGATCGGTGTCTTCCATTCGCATCCCGATTGTCCGAATGAGCCCTCGGAATTCGACCGTGAATGGGCGCAGCCGTTTTTTTCGTATGTCATCACGCGCGTGGATCATGGCAAAGCGGTCAGTCATCGTTCGTGGCGGCTCGCCGAAGACCGCTCGAAGTATGAGGAAGAGGAATTGGAGATTTCGTAATATGCAGGGGCGACCCTTCCATGACGATCAAGGATAATCGCTCTCGCTGGGCGGGTCGCCCCTGCTTCAAAATCAAACAGGACTTTAATATGTCAACCCAAACCTTACAAAAAGTGGATCACTCTGCATTCAAAACAAATCAATTGCTCATCATCGGGCTGAACGTTCTCGCGTTCGTTTTTGATCTGCCGATCCTTGCGGCGGTCGTTGCGCTGGCAATGGGACTTGGCACACTTCTAAAAAAGCCCGGCTTCGGTTTTGTATACACGTCCCTGCTCAAGCCGCGCGGATGGATGAAACCTGACGTGCTGGATGACAACCCGGAGCCGCATCGTTTCGCGCAATTCGTCGGATTTCTCTTCATGGCGGCTGGTTCGCTGGCGCTGTTTCTCGGCTCGGCGCTTCCCGGCTGGACCTTGATCTGGATCGTCGTTGCCCTTGCCGCGCTCAACGCCTTTGGCGGATTTTGCGTCGGTTGCGCGTTGTACTACTGGCTGGCAAGGTTGAATGTGCCGGGATTTGCCAAACAACCGCCCGCAGGGACGTTCCCCGGCGGCAAGCCGAAAGCGGGAGCGGCGGCATGAATTCCGACATCCTGTTGCGTTTTGGGCTTGCGCTTGGTATCATGGTTTCAGGCGTGGTTATTTATTGGTACTTGAACCAGCGTTTACTGGCGCGTGCGCAAGGCAGCGTCCATGCTTTATTTGGTGTACAGCCCGATAAACCTACCATCGTCTATTTCACCACGCCCGATTGTGCGCCCTGCAAGACGATCCAACGTCCTGCGCTCGAAAAACTGACCAGCCTGTTCGGGGAAGGGCTACGTGTCATTGAAATTGACGCCTCACAAAACCCCGAACTTGCCAAAACTTGGGGCGTGATGAGCGTCCCGACCACGTTCTTGCTCGATCAAAAGGGCGCCGCCAAATATGTGAATACCGGTGTGACTCGCCTGGAAAAATTGATGGAGCAGGTAAAAACGTTGTGAAAAGGAGAGCTGACGGGTTTCTGAAACCTGTCAGCTCTGAAACAAAAATTTTAGGAGACAATCTACATGCCTGTATTGAGAATCCCGACCCCGCTGAGAGCATACACCAGCGGACAATCCGAAGTTATTGTGAGCGGCGCGAATATTGCCGAAGCGCTTACCGACCTGACGAGTCAGTATCCCGCCATTCAGCCGCATCTTTTCAATGAGAGCGGCGACCTGCGTCCGTTCGTCAATCTCTTTGTTGGCGAAAAGAACATCCGCGATCTGCAGGGAGTGAACACGCCCATCAACGAAGGCGACCGGGTGATGTTGATCCCGTCCATTGCGGGGGGAATTCCCTCTCCCAAAATGGGAGAAGGGGTAGGGTGAGGGTAATATCATGCTGCCCGAATTGAATCACGAAGAAATTCTGCGTTATTCCCGTCACCTGCTCATCCCCGAGGTGGGGCTGGAAGGACAGCGCAAACTGAAGAACTCGTCCGCGCTGGTGGTGGGAACTGGCGGGTTGGGGTCGCCTGTGTCGTTGTATCTGGCTGCGGCGGGGGTGGGGCGCATCGGTCTGGTGGATTATGACGTGGTCGATTCGTCCAATCTCCAGCGTCAGGTCATTCATGGCACATCGAGCGTCGGCAAGTTGAAAGTGGAAAGCGCGAAGGCGAAACTGCTTGACCTGAATCCCGATATTCAAATTGACGTGTACAACGAGCCGTACACATCCGAAAACGCCATGCGCATCGCGCGGGACTATGACATCATTCTCGACGGCACGGACAATTTTCCCACCCGTTACCTGACCAACGACGTGGCGGTCTTTCTCGGCAAGCCGAATGTGTACGCCTCCATCTTCCGCTTCGAGGGGCAGGTGAGCGTGTTCTACGCCAAGGAGGGACCGTGCTACCGCTGTCTCTTCCCCGAACCGCCCCCGCCGGGACTTGTCCCTTCGTGCGCGGAAGGTGGCGTGCTCGGCGTTTTGCCCGGCACGATCGGCACGCTTCAAGCCACCGAGGCGTTGAAGGTTCTGCTGGGGATCGGCGACCCGTTGATCGGCAAACTCCTGCTCTACAACGCGTTGGATATGTCATTCGATTTCGTCACGCTGAAGAAGAATCCAAAATGCCGCGTATGCGGACCGAATGCCGACATCACTGAATTGATCGACTACGAAGAGTTTTGTGGC
>CAYPHR010000272.1:0-4386 GCA_964410375.1 uncultured Anaerolinea sp.
CCATCGTCCCCACGTTCAGATGCGGTTTGCTCCTGTCAAATTTTTCCTTCGCCATAATGAAACTCCTTGAGTTATAAAAACCGTTGTTATGCTTTCAAGATTTCTTCCGCCACCGACTGCGCGACAGGCGCATAGTGGTCAAATTCCATGCTAAAGACGCCGCGTCCCTGGGTGGCAGAGCGGAGCTGCGTTGCGTAACCGAACATCTCCGCGAGCGGAACCATAGCACGGATCGCCTGGGCATTACCAGGGCGGACATCCATGCCCTGAATTAAGCCGCGACGGCTGTTGATCTGCCCCATTACATCACCGAGGTATTCCTCGGGAACAACCACTTCCACCTTCATCATCGGTTCAAGCAAGATGGCATTTCCCTTTTGAACGCCTTCCTTGAAACCGATGGATGCAGCCAGTTTGAACGCCATTTCACTGGAGTCCACTTCGTGATAGGAACCATCGAACAGCGTGATCTTCAAATCAACCACGGGGTAACCGGCGAGAACACCGCTTTCAGCGGCTTCCTTAAAGCCTTTCTCGACAGGTCCGATGTACTCCTTCGGAATAGCCCCGCCAACGATCTTATTCTCAAATACGATGCCACTGCCGCGTTCGCCGGGTTCAAGCGCAAATACCACATGACCATATTGCCCCTTACCACCCGATTGCTTGGCGTATTTGTAGTTGATTTCCTTGACCGGCTTGGTGATGGTTTCGCGGTAAGCGACGCGAGGCGTGCCAATGTTCGCTTGCACTTTGAACTCACGCAAAAGGCGGTCAACAATGATATCGAGGTGCAGTTCGCCCATACCGCGAATCACGGTTTGACCGGTATTCTCGTCTGAATTGACGCGGAAGGTCGGATCCTCCTCTGCCAGCTTGCGCAGGGCTTCACCCATCTTTTCCTGATCGCTGGAACTCTTCGGTTCGATGGCAATGGAAATCACGGGTTCGGGGAAGGAAATGCTTTCCAAAACGAGGGATTTGGTATCACAAAGAGTATCGCCCGTAAAGCTTTCCTTGAAACCCAGTACGGCTCCAATATCACCCGCACGGATCTCGGTAATGTCTTCGCGATGATCGGCATGCATACGGAGCAAGCGACCAATACGTTCCTTCTTGCCTTTGGTGCTGTTTTGAACGGTCTGTCCCTGGCTTAAGACGCCAGAGTAAACACGGATATACGCAAGACGCCCAACATACGGGTCGGTGACGATCTTGAACACAAGCGCGCTCAAAGGAGCGTCATCCTGAGTCGGAAGTTCGAACGTGTTTTCAGCATCATTGGGGTCGGAAGCTGTAATGGAGGGAATATCCGCCGGAGAAGGCAGATAATCCACAACGGCATCCAGCATGACCTGAACGCCTTTATTCTTTAATGAAGAACCACAAAAAACAGGAGTGGCTTTATTGGAGATGACCCCTTTGCGGAGGGCAGCTTTGAGTTCATCTACGCTGATCTCCTGAGCCTCGAGGAACTTCATAGTCAGTTCATCATCGAGTTCAGCGATCTTTTCCACCATCTTCGCGCGGGCTTCCTGTGCCGATTCTTTCAGGTCAGCAGGAATCTCGCCAACCTTCGGCTCTTTTCCAAGGTCATCTTCCCAGATAACTGCCTGCATGGAAAGAAGGTCCACAACGCCCTTGAAACCTGCCTCAAAACCGATCGGGATCTGCATTGGGATCGGGTTGGCGCCCAGACGGTCGATGATAGATTCAATTGTCCGCTCGTAGGAAGAGCCGACACGATCCATCTTATTAACGAAACAAATACGCGGAACGCCGTAACGATCAGCCTGCCGCCAAACGGTCTCAGATTGGGGTTCGACGCCCTGAACGGCATCGAAGACGACAACGCCGCCATCCAATACACGTAAAGAGCGCTGAACTTCGGCAGTGAAGTCAATGTGGCCGGGAGTATCAATGATGTTAACCTGATATCCCTTCCACTCTGCAGAAACAGCAGCCGACACAATGGTAATACCACGCTCACGTTCCTGAACCATCCAGTCCGTTACCGTATTGCCATCATCCACCGAACCAATGCGGTGCGTCATGCCGGTATAGAACATGATCCGCTCGGTGGTGGTGGTTTTCCCGGCGTCGATGTGGGCAATAATGCCAATATTTCGGTATTTCTCCAACGGATAAACGCGAGCCATTCTAAGTACTACCTGCTTCCTTTATCAAATATCAAAGATTAGATACGGTAATGGGAGAAGGCGCGGTTCGCCTCCGCCATCTTGTGGGTTTCATCACGCTTGCGGATGGATGAACCGGTCTCATTAAAAGCATCGATCAACTCGGATGCCAATTTATCGGAGAATGATTTCCCGGAGCGTTCACGAGCCGCGGAAAGGATCCATCGAATCGCCAGGGTGGTGCGGCGTTCGGTGGAAACCTCCATAGGAACCTGATAGGTTGCACCACCGACACGGCGCGGACGGACTTCCATGGCAGGACCAACATTCTTGAGCGCGCCATCGAAAACTTCCATCGGATTCTTCTCGGTTCGATCTTTGATCATTTCCATGGCATCGTAAACCAGCCCAGTTGCAACGCTCTTCTTGCCTCTCTTGAGCACATGCTGGATCATGGTCTGCAAATTGACGCTATTAAAACGGATATCGGGAAGGATTTCCCGGGTCTCAGGTTTTGCTCTACGCATGCTTAACTACTCCATCCATTCTTTACTTCGGACGCTTCGCGCCGTACTTCGAGCGGCCCTGCTTGCGATTTGCAACGCCGGTGGTATCGAGAGAGCCGCGCACGATGTGATAGCGGACGCCCGGCAGGTCCTTTACACGACCGCCGCGAACCAGCACCACCGAGTGCTCCTGCAACTGATGGCCTTCACCCGGAATGTACGCCGTAACCTCGATGCCATTACTCAAACGCACACGAGCGATCTTGCGTAACGCAGAATTCGGCTTCTTGGGTGTCATCGTACGCACCACAGTACAAACACCGCGCTTCTGCGGAGCGCCCTTATCCTGGCGGAAACGACGCTGTTTGAAGCTGTTCAGTGTATATTGCAAAGCGGGTGACTTGCTTTTTGCATTTTTGTTTTTGCGGCCCTTGCGGACCATTTGATTTACTGTCGGCACATTCGCCTCCGATCACAAATTCCTTCAAAAGTTTTTTATCGATATTCGCAAAAAACGAGGCCATCAAAAACCTACAGATGATGGCCTCACTTGTAGCTGCCAATTGTGTCGTCGAGTGGGAGAAATGCCACTCATGCTCTCCGGGCAACGGCTGGTTATTCTAACATGCCATACCAGCATCGTCAATAGGAAATCCTACTTTTTTCTGGTTTGATTCTCTCCCAAGCTCAACAAGCCGGTGTCATGTCTGGGCGGGTGCGCCTTCTCTTCGTCCTTGCCAAACTTGACCACATCACCGCCCTCGTTGATCGCCTCCACGGCAAGACCGAGGGATTGCAATTCCTTTACCAACACGCGGAAGGATGCGGGGATGCTTGGCTCTTCGATCGGCTCACCTTTCACGATCGCTTCATAGGTATTGACGCGTCCCTGGACATCATCCGATTTCACGGTCAACATTTCCTGAAGTGTGTGCGCAGCGCCATAGGCTTCGAGCGCCCACACTTCCATTTCACCGAAGCGTTGACCACCGAACTGCGCCTTACCACCCAGCGGCTGCTGTGTGACCAGACTGTATGGACCCGTAGAGCGAGCGTGCACCTTATCTTCCACCAAGTGATGAAGCTTGAGAATCGTCATCACACCAACAGTGACGGGCTGGTCGTATGGTAGACCCGCCT
This sequence comes from uncultured Anaerolinea sp., assembly GCA_964410375.1. Classification (GTDB taxonomy): domain Bacteria; phylum Chloroflexota; class Anaerolineae; order Anaerolineales; family Villigracilaceae; genus Villigracilis. The sequence continues at coordinate 3,785 of CAYPHR010000272.1, forward strand.
TGCCGTCACGCAAAGTCTGCTTTCCAAGAGTCGGCAAAGGCATGCCCTTTTCCTTGGCAAGTTCCTGTGCAGTTTCATACACCTTGTCTTCAGCAACGCGGCGGGTGATTCCATTCAATTCCATCCACAAACGCAGACAGGCATGTATCGCCATTCGATCTAATTCGGGATCGCGGCTGGCAATGTTGCGGTCTTCAAGCAGAATCTCGTCAGGGTTGTCATAACCCTTTTCGCGCAACCATTCACGAGTGGTGGCATGACGCGCATAAACAGGGTCATTCAAACTATAGACATCGTAGCGGCGCTTATCGAGCCAGTCTTCGAGATACAGGCGGCGGACCTCATCATCATCTTCGATGGAGTTCGGGTCGTATTCCTGTTCCTTGATCCATTCCCATGCGCGCTCAGCAGCGACCTTCCAAGCTTGATCTATGATCCAGGCACGCGCAAGTTCAGCTTCGATCTGCTCTTCGGTCGCGCCATCGAACACCGGCGTGATCGCGCGGAAACCCATGCGCTTCGCCGCCCAGCCCAAATGGACCTCCAGAACCTGACCAATGTTCATACGACCCGGAACGCCCAAGGGGTTCAGGATGATGTCC
>CAYPHR010000273.1:0-1922 GCA_964410375.1 uncultured Anaerolinea sp.
ACCGCCCGCGTCCTTTTTGCACTCACTACTTTCTACTCACCACTTTCTACTCACTACTTCCTACATCCTAAACACCCCAAAGCCGCCGTCTTCGACCGGCGCATTCAACACCACGGACAACGCCAGCCCCAGCACCTGCCTCGTATCCGCGGGGTCGATCACCCCATCATCCCACAACCGCGCGGACGAGTGATAAGGACTGCCTTCGCGTTCGTACTTCTCCAACAGCGGACGTTTGAACTCATCCGCTTCTTCCGCCGTGAGCGGAGGCTTTCCTTCGCGGACGAGTTGATCCTGCTTGATGGTGAGCAGCACATTCGCGGCTTGCTCCCCGCCCATGACCGAGATGCGCGCGTTGGGCCACATCCACAGGAAGCGCGAACCGTAGGCGCGACCCGCCATGGCGTAGTTGCCCGCGCCGAACGAGCCGTCAATGACCAGCGTCAACTTGGGGACGCGGGTGGTGGCAACCGCATGGACCATCTTCGCGCCGTCCTTGGCGATGCCGCCGGTTTCGTATTCCTTGCCGACCATGAAGCCGGTGATGTTCTGCAAAAAGATGAGCGGAATGCCGCGCTGGTCGCACAACTCGATGAAGTGCGTGCCCTTCAGCGCAGACTCACTGAACAGCACGCCGTTGTTGGCGATGATGCCGACCGGGTAGCCGTGGATGCGAGCAAATCCGCAGATGAGAGTCGTGCCGTAGCGCGCCTTGAACTCGCGGAACTTGCTCCCGTCCACGATGCGGGCGATGATCTCGCGCACATCGAAGGACTCTTTGAAGGTGCGCGGCAGGACGCCGTACAATTCGTCGGCGTGGTACAAGGGTTCTTCGGGCGGGGCAACTTCGAGCGCGGAGAGATGCGAATGGACATGTCCACGGGGGAGAGTCTCAACAATCGAGCGAAGAATTTCGATCGCGTGGTCATCATCCTCGGCAAAGTGATCCGCCACGCCCGACTTGCGCGTGTGGACATCTGCGCCGCCCAACTCCTCGGCAGTGACATCCTCGCCCGTGGCGGCTTTCACCAGCGGAGGTCCGCCGAGGAAGATCGTGCCCGCGCCTTTGACGATGACCGCTTCGTCGCTCATGGCAGGCACATACGCGCCGCCCGCCGTGCAAGAGCCCATCACCGCCGCGATCTGCGGAATGCGCTTGGCGGACATGCGCGCCTGGTTGTAGAAGATGCGCCCGAAGTGATGCGCGTCGGGGAAGACCTCATCCTGAAAAGGCAGGTTCGCGCCGCCCGAGTCGACCAGATACAGGCAGGGCAGGTGGTTCTCCTCGGCGATCTGCTGGGCGCGCAGGTGTTTCTTGACCGTCAGCGGGAAGTACGAGCCGCCCTTGACCGTCGCGTCGTTGGCGACGATCAACACTTCGCGCTTCGCGACGCGCCCGATGCCTGTCACAATCCCCGCGCCGGGTGCCCCGCCGTCATAGAGATCGTGCGCCGCCAGCGTGGACAGTTCAAGGAACGGCGCGCCGGGGTCGAGCAGGCGTTCGATGCGTTCGCGCACGAACAACTTGCCCTGCTCTTCATGCCGCTTGCGGTACTTCTCGCCGCCTCCCTCGCGGACAATGGCTAGCTGTTTCTTCAGTTCCTGTGCCAGTGCGCGGTGATGCTCGGCGTTGGCTTTGAATTCGGGTGAGTTGGGGTCGAGGGCGGAGGACAGGGTTTCCATGGGGGGCTGGTGGTCTAATGGTCTATTGGTCGGATAGTCGCGTGGTCAGGTGGTCGCTGTGGAACAGGTCGGACAGAAAGACGAACGAATTTGTGTGAGTCTAGCACATTTTGTTTGAAGGTTGGAAGGTTTGCATGCCCCATCCCATCCCGTAGGGGCGAGGTCATCTCGCCCGAAAATCATCCCATCCTGTAGGGGACGAAGTCATCCCGCCCGAAAAATATCCCATCCCGTAGGGG
>CAYPHR010000273.1:2022-4345 GCA_964410375.1 uncultured Anaerolinea sp.
GACACTGCTGTTCATCGGTAGCCCGTTTTTGATTTGAAAGACTCGTTGCCTGTTGCCAGAACACGACCTCTGAATGATGGGTTGTTTGACTGTGAGAAATCGCTTTTCTTTAACAATGTTAGATTTTCAATGGCGCTAATGACCAGGCGGACGGAAATCGACTTTCATCTTTACCGCTTCATCCATTTCTTCAGGTGTAAGCAAAGCAACTGCGCGAATGCTGAAAGTTCCACTGGCGTTACCAGCCAAAGTGATTGCGGTTGAACTTACATGGTCAGGCAGATTTACAATGATATAAAAATCTTGCTCGCCATTGGAATAGTAGAAAGATTCCAAGGAGCCGCCAACACTCTGGAGTGCTTGTTTGGCAGCACCAATTCGTGCAGAACCACCTTCGCTAAGCAATCCTTTATACCCTTCTGAGTTATATGACCCATAGAAAAGATATTTTTTCATCAGAACCTCCTATCAGAAATTGTGTTTTATTTAGCAATTGTAAGCCGGAACATGTTCCAATGGTTATGAGGGATTATTTTTGGAGATTAATGAAGATGTTTAGCACTTGTTGAATATTGCTTTGCAAAGAACGCCAAACGGACTTGTGCCGCCGTCCCCGGGCGGAGCGAGTGGGATCGCGAAGCACTGCGCATGGGCGGCGTTTAGTTATTGATAAGCAAGCGTTGCTTGAAATCTGTTGTATGATGTTCAATTATCTCCACTGTACGGGCAATGCCATTTTCCGCGCGGATTTTTTCTCCCAACATAGCGGCACGCGCACGTATCGTGGGATTGTTTACAGCGATCTGAATGGCCTCGGCTAATTTTTCGGCAGTGAGCTGTTTGATGCGGGGGACTTGCAAGCCTACGCCTAATTTCACTACAAGGTCAGCCCAGGCGAATTGGTCGCCGCCAAAGGGTGTGATGATGTTCGGTACACCCGCACGCAGACCAGCAGAAGTAGTCCCAGCCCCGCCATGATGTACCACCGCAGCCATGCGTGGGAACAGCCACGCATGAGGCACATTATCTGCAAAAAATATATTTGGCGGCGCAGAAATTGATGTGATGCTACCCCAGCCTGTTAATAGCACACCACGTTGTTCGCTCAGTTCCAGCGCACGTAGCGCCAGGCGTGTCTGACGTTCTGGATTTTCATGGTTCATGCTGCCAAAGCCCACATACACCGGTGGTGGGCCGCTTTCCAAAAAGTGCAATAAATCTTTGGGTGGTTGCCAGTTGGGTGGAGCATCTAAAAACCAATAACCTGTGATGTGCTGATACTCGTCCCAATCTGGCGGCTTGGGGATTACGCTCGGGCTATAGCCATAAAATGATGGTGCACCTAAACTGCGGGCGTAATTATGCATTTCCGCTTCTGAGCGCCACACGGGAAGGCCCAGGCGGGTGCGCCAGCGATTGGTGGTTGGCCCACCCATACTATTCCATAAGATGCGTTTCACAAGCGTGTGTGTCAAATAGTTGTAACTGCCGCCCAGCGAAGACCGAAACGGCAGCCAGAACATGGGGAAAGCGCGAGTCGATGGCATCGGTACTAAATACGCAAACGCCACCGGGATGCCGCGCTTACTGGCAATCTCTAAGGCGTTCATCCCTGTGCCGGTCTGTAACAAAAAGTCCGTATCCTGCGCTGCTTGCCAACAATCGTCTTGCGCCTCTGCCACACCTGTGTTCACAACCTCGCGCATCAAGCGCATGGCTTGAAATGGATGCTTGCTTTTAGACATGGTCTGCATCACCTCGTGCGGATTAAAGCGCACTGGATGTGCGTTCACGCCGTACGACTGAATCCACTCAATAAAACTGCGTGGCGCAACCAGCGTAACGTGATGCCCTGCTTGCTGCAAACCGACTGCCAATGCCAAGTAGGGTTGGGTGTCACCACGTGAACCGAGTGTGGAAATAAGAATTTTCACAGCCGACCTCTTGATGAAGCCGCCCAACCGCCTTGCGGACCTCGTCCCATGCACTCTTCACGGCATCCCCCGGTGCGCGGACCCGGCAATCCCGTCCAGCCGAAAGACTTCTGCGCGGAGCGCCCCTTTGGGGTTGACACTGCTGTTCATCGGTAGCCAGCCTTTCTTTTGAAGAACCATCTTTGCCATTAACGCAAAATAAAATCTTCAACAGATGGAATTGAATCAAGATTTTCGTTTGCTTTGTAAAAAGATTTTAAAGATATTTGTTTCTGACTTCACACTATCCACGAGGTCCTTTGCCTTTCAGTCTCTTGTCCAACTCCCATAAAGCCGTTTTGTTTCCATCAAATTTAATCAGTTGATATGCATCTTCATACGAAAGCCAT
>CAYPHR010000274.1:0-4312 GCA_964410375.1 uncultured Anaerolinea sp.
AGTAATTTTGTTAAACTTGTACCAGGTTCAGTTGGGAATCAAAGGAATAATGTTTTTTCCAATTCCAGCGGAACGAACGCAAATCCGACAGTTGATTTTGGTTACCGTTCGAACACTGGTTTTTCCAAGTCGATCATAGGAACAAGTGAAGCTCACACCAGCGGAAATGAAGTGACGATCGGCGAAGTTGTCACATATGAAATCCGCATTGATCTTCCACTTGGGATTCAGTTGGACGATGTTGTAATCACTGATCGCATGGATAAGGGACTTGTATTCGTCGAGTGTCTTTCTGTGATTGTGGCGGGCGCGGATGTAACCGGTACGGTTTGTCCGCCGGCGGTCTCTGCGATTACAGATCCAGGTGATTCGCCGACCAATGTAGCCAACCCCGGTAGGCAAGTTGTTTTTTACCTTGGGAACATTTCGCCCCAAACTACGGCAGCGAGCGTCGAAATCCAATACAGAGCAATTGTGCTTGACGTGCTCGAGAACCAAAGTGCAGTTCAGATTAACAACCAGGTCACATGGGCTTGGTCAAACGGCTCCTTTAACACTAGTGCGCCTGATGTTAGTATTGTCGAGCCGTTTTTGAATATCGAAAAAGATGCAAATCCTGTGAATAATGTTTCACTTGGAACTCCCATTGAATTTACGTTCACGGTTTATCATACCAGCCCGCAAAGTCAGACGGATGCCTTTGATGTCATCGTTACGGATATCCTCCCTGCGAACCTGCGATACGTACAGTGCACTGTGCAGTATAGTGGCTTGGCGCCCAGCACCCCGGCGTCCGATTATTGTAACCCCGGATCGGCAACAACAGATTTGGTCTTTGTATGGGATGTATTTCCGCTTGGAGAGACATCAACCATACGGTTTAACGCGATCTTGCTGGGTTCGCCAGCCACTAACGTGGCATCTGTTGAATGGACATCTCTTGAACTTGATCCCGGTATTGATGGGCTTCCTGTTCAGATTTCCATTCATAATGACAAATCCACCGAACGATGGTACGACCCTCCAAATGGCGTGGATATTTACGCGGTATCTGACAGTGTGACCATTAATGAGATTGTCGATGAAGATGACATATCTGATGCACCCACTATTATTCCTGGGACCTTGCCCAGTACCGGCTTTGCACCTAATAAAATTTCAACTCTGACGAAACAAACCGCAGAAAAGGCATACGCATCAACAGATGTGTGGATTGAAATTCCCAGACTTGGTGTGAAAATACCGATCGTGGGTGTGCCCATGGTGGACGGTGATTGGGACGTATCCTGGTTGTGGCGTGAGGCTGGCTGGTTGAATGGAACCGCCTTCCCCGGTTGGAAGGGGAATAGTGCGCTGACCAGCCATGCGGTTTTGCCGGATGGCACTCCCGGACCTTTTGCAAAACTCGGTGACCTCCGCTGGGGTGACCGAATCATCGTGCACTCCCATGGAACTGCGTACACGTATGAGGTTCGCGAGAACAGGACCATAAGCCCCACCAACATGACTGTGTTCAAGCACGAGGAAAATCCTTGGCTGACCCTGATCACCTGCAAGAATTACAACGAAGCAACCGGCACCTATGCCAATCGTATCGCTGTCCGCGCGGTGTTGATCCGTGTGGGACAGAATCCGAGCAGTTCGAACGTGCGGTAGTTGATTCAATAAAAGACGGCGGGACACCGCCGTCTTTTTATTTTATAATTCCAGCGGTGCTTTATGAAAACTAATCTTCCTCTCAAGATATTTCTTTCCTATGCATCGCCGGATCGCCCCGTGGTCCGGAAGCTCTATGAGCATCTCGTTAACCTGGGTGCAGACCCGTGGCTGGATGTGGAGAATTTACTTCCCGGTCAGGATTGGAAGTTGGAGATTCAGAAGGCGCTTGAAGATGCGAATCTGATTCTGCTCTGCCTTTCGAAGGGATCGGTCAACAAAGAAGGATATGTCCAAAAGGAAATGCGCCTCGCGCTGGACCGTGGGCTGGAGATGCCCGAAGGAGAGATTTTCCTCATCCCAGCGAAATTGGAAGAGTGTGACCTGCCTTTCCGATTGCGCGATTATCAGTGGGTGGACCTGTTCACGGAGAGCGGCATGCAAAGATTGATCAAGAGCCTCAACCTGCGCGCGGAACGGGTTGGGGCGAAGCCGATGTCAGCGGATGGAACTATTCCGGTCGTGAGACTAGCCGCCCCGAAGGATGATGCGAAGCCAAAGTCTTCTGGCGGGAATATTATCAACATCTATGGCAATGTCAGTGACTCGAATATTGTCATCGGGGATGATAATGAAGTCGAAAATAAATGACAAAAAAGTCCTTTGAGAAAAACTCAAAGGACTTTTTTGTTTCCCAATGTTCCGTCTTAATTCACTTCTTTTTCCGCGGCAGTCAGGGCGTCTTCGAACAACCGCAGACCTTCATCCATTTCGGTCTTGGTGATCGCCAGCGGCGGCGCGATGCGGATCACGCTCTGACCGCAGGAGAGCGTCAAAAGACCACGCTCATACGCCAGGTCCACGAGGCGGTCTATCAGTTGCTTGGCGGGTTCCTTGGTTTCGCGATCCTTCACGAGTTCCACGCCGATCATCAAACCCTTGCCGCGCACATCCCCGATGCTGGGGTGACGTGACTTGATCTCCTCCAGCGCTTCCATGGCGTACTCGCCGACTTCCTTCGCGTTCTGCATGAACTGTTTTTCGACCAAATCGATGGTCGCCAGTGCCGCCACACATGAAACGGGGTTGCCGCCATAAGTGTTGCCGTGTGTGCCGATCTCCCAGTTCATCACGGATTTGCGCGCGATGCAAGCGCCAAGCGGCATGCCGGATGCAATGCCCTTGGCGGATGTGATGATATCCGGCTCGATGCCGAAATGATCGATCGCCCACCACTTGCCGGTGCGCCCCATGCCCGATTGCACTTCATCGAGGATCAACAGGATGCCATGCTTATCGCATAGTTTGCGTAAGGCGGGGTAGAACCCATCGGGCGGGACGATATATCCGCCTTCGCCTTGGATGGTTTCAACCAAAATTCCAGCCACATCCTTGGGCGGCAGTATCTGCGCCAGGATTTCTTCTTCAATGTAGCGTACAACCGCCTCGCCGTAATCCTCGCCCTTGCGGCGCTCCAGCACCGGGCGGTATGGATTCGGGAAGGGCGCGTGGGTCACGCCGTTCATCAGCGGATAGAATCCGCCGTGATACTTCGCCTTGCTTGCCGTGAACGTGACCGCGCCCATCGTTCGCCCGTGGAATGCGCCTGTGAAGCCGATGAAGTTGGTGCGCTTGGTGTGATAGCGTGCAAGTTTGATCGCGGCTTCGACCGCCTCCGTCCCGGAATTGGTCATGAATGAAAGCGCGTCCTCCTCGAAGGGCGCGATCTCGTTCAATTTTTCGCCCAAGCGGATCCAATTCTCATGATAGAAATCCGACGAAATATGAATGAATTTTTCCGCCTGTTCTTGAATTGCCTTGACGACCTGCGGGTGCGAATACCCCGTCGCCACCACCGCAATGCCGCCCATGAAATCGAGGAAACGATTTCCATCCACATCCCACACTTCACTGCCTTTTCCGTGATCCATCACGAACGGATACCCCCTGGGATACGAAGGCGAGATCACCTTGCGATCTCGCTCGATCATTGCCTGGGCTTTCGGTCCAGGTAAATTTTGGTTCTTCATACATGCTCCTTGGTGTTATGAACTTGACTTTAATTCTGCCAGCGCGCGCGCGCCGAGCAACCCCGCATCATCACCCAGTTTCGCCGTTGTGATCACCAAACCCTCCAAATAGCGTGGGTGAAAGACGCGCTTTTTCAAACTATCGTTAAATGAATCGAATAAAAGACCGCCAACCTGTGAAACCCCTCCACCAAAAATGACAATGGACGGATCGAAGGCATGCAGGAAGGATGCGACACCAATGCCAAGATATTCGCCCGCGCGGTGATACGCCTTGATCGCGAGTGTATCCCCTTGATGCGCGGCTTCCGCAATATCTCTTGGTGTCAGATGGATGTCCCGCTTCAAAACGGACCTCGCACCTGCTTCCAGTTCTCCAAGCACATACTTCACGATGGCTGGTCCCGACGAGAACGCCTCCAGATGTCCGTTGAATCCACAAGAACAGGGCGGACCGTCCGGGTCGACGATGCTGTGACCCAGCTCCGCGGCGAGACCGTGAAATCCCTGCAGTAATCTGTCCTGAATGATAACGCCCGCCCCGATCCCCGTGCTGACCGTGATGTACAAGACATCGTGATGTCCCTTGCCGGCTCCGAAGCGATATTCCCCCAGCCCGGCAAGGT
>CAYPHR010000275.1:0-4299 GCA_964410375.1 uncultured Anaerolinea sp.
CCGCTCCACCCGGTGAAGAGCCAGCCGGGCTGCGCTTCGGCGGCGAGGTCGACCTCGTTTGGTGGTCAGGTGCTTGCGTTTCAGTGTGGAGACTTTGTCCTCGTAGACGATCTGTCCATGATTGACAATGATGACGCGTTTGCAGAGCGCTTCCAGATCACCCGCATCATGGGATGTGAGCAACACGCCGACTCCCTCCTCCTGGTTCATCCTGCGGATCGCGTCGCGGATGTGTTGTTTGGCAACCACATCCAGCCCGATGGACGGCTCATCGAGCAGGATCAACTTCGGGCGGTGAAGAAGCGAGGCGGCAACTTCGCAGCGCATCCGCTGACCGAGGGAAAGTTTGCGGACGGGAGTCTCCAATAGATCCCGAATTTCAAAGGCTTCGGTCAAAAAGTCGATACGCCTTTTTGTTTCGCGGTCATCCAGCTCATAGATCTTTCCGAATAAAATGAACGTGTCGATGGCGGGCAGGTGATACCAAAGCTGCGGGCGCTGACCGAAGACCGTGCCGATGTGAAAGGCAAGTTTCTGGCGCTCCTTCCACGGGATATAACCGAGCACTTTGGCATCGCCGCCGGTGGGATGCAGGATGCCTGTGAGCATTTTTATGGTGGTGGATTTTCCCGCGCCATTTGGTCCAATGAAGCCGAGCAGTTCCCCTGCTTCCATCCTGAACGAAATTTTTCGCACCGCTTCCACTTCGCTGTATTCGGGCTTGAACAGCGCGCGCGTCGATGCGCCCAGCCCGGCGGCTTTGCGTTTGGTTTGAAAAACCTTGTGCAGGTTATCTACTTCAATGGATGTCATGATGTTGTAAAATTAAGGGTGATATTTCGTAGTATTATAGCGTAAAGAGGTTTTCATGCGCAGATTTTCTGTTGTAATGATATTGGCGATCCTATTGCAGGCGTGTTCGATGAACGATATTCTGTTGCCGCCTGCGAACGAGCCCGGACCCACGCTGACGCCTTTTATCACCTATACGCCGATCAATACTCCTGTGCCGACGAACACGCCGCTTCCAACTGCCACAGCGACCATCGTCCGCCTTCCGACATTCGACCCCAATATGCCGACCGCCACGTTCGAGCCGATCCCGATCTTTATCGGGATGGATACCGCTACACCGGTCATTCCCGCAACTCCGTCCCGCCCCGGACCCGGATTTGTGTCGGTCTCCGTGTCCTCGAACAAGATCTTCTGGGGTTCTTGCACTCCAAACAGGACCGTGATCTCCGCTGAAGTGGAAGACCCAAAGGATGTCATCAGTGTGGTGATCTTTGTGAAGGTGCGTTCGACGGAAAAGGATGACTCCACACCCTGGACAACGGGGGATGTCATGTTCAATCACCGTGATGGCACGTTCACTTATACCCTGCGTGCGAACGATACACGCGGGCATAATCATTACAGAAGTTCATGGGTCATGTTCCAGTTGGTTGCCACGAATAACAGAGGGCAGGAGGTCGGGCGTACCCAGATATATTCCACCTCGATTGACCTTGCCCCGTGCCCCTGTCTTACTCCATTAACCGGATGTCCGATTCCCACACCCCGAAGACCATGAAAAAAATCCTGATTATTGCTCTCATTGCCATCCTGTCGATCTCTTGTGCCTTTGGGCAGTTCTTTGGACCGTCCGCTGATGTTGTGCCGGCCAGCACAGAAACACACACGCCGCCTCCCACCGCGACGCCGATCCCGCCGACGGTCACTTTTACGCCAACGCCTACGCTCATCGTTTTGAGTTCGCCGACCGTGCTCCCGGAGATAGAAACGATCATTGAATCCAGTGTCACGCCATTGGCATTGATCACGCCGAACACCCCAACGCCCACAGTACAAATGAAAGGGTTTCTTTCCATCTTTGCATCTCAGGATGAATTCTTCAAAGGCAGGCAGTGCGAGCCGGCTTCGGTCAAGATCACGGCGCAGGTCACAGATTTCCTTGCAGTGGCGCATGTATTATTATTCGTCCGTTTTAAGAGCCTGACATCGGAGCGCGCCAGCAGGTGGACGAACATTCCCATGCATACGATCGGCGCGGGCACATACGTCCATGACCTGTATTCGGATGAAATGCTGGAGGATGGTTTCTTTCAAAATGCCTGGGTGGAGTATCAGATCGTATCCACGAACCAATTCGGGCGGGAGTTGGGGCGCACTGCCGTCTTCAAGGAAAAGATAAAAATGCTTGAATGTGTCCCGACGCCCACTCCGATCGTTACTGAGACTTTGAGACCATGATGGGCATCCCGGCTGAATTGATCCGTTTTCTGACAAAGGCGGAGCGCATCGCTGTCTTAACCGGGGCTGGTGTCTCACAAGAGAGCGGACTCCGCACCTTTCGAGATTCCCAGGAGGGTCTTTGGGCGCAGTACAGACCAGAAGACCTTGCCTCGCCGGAAGCCTTTGCCCGCGACCCCAAACTCGTCTGGGATTGGTATGCGTGGCGGCGGGAAGCGGTCAAGGGAGTGCGCCCGAATCCCGGTCATTATGCGTTGGTGGAAATGGAACAGAAGGTATCAGACTTCACGCTCATCACCCAGAATGTGGATGGACTGCATCGTTTCGCAGGCAGCAAGAATGTGTTGGAACTGCATGGCAATATCCAGCGCGTCCGTTGCGCGGATTGCGGGATCTACACCGAAACCTGGGACGACGACGGCGAATCCGTGCCGAGGTGCGGATCCTGCAGCGGGTTGCTGCGACCAGATGTCGTTTGGTTTGGGGAGGCGCTCCCGCGCGGGGAATTGGAATCGGCTGTGCTGGCGGCTCGTGCGTGTCAGGTCTTCTTTTCGATCGGCACATCGGGATTGGTGCAGCCTGCCGCGTCGCTGGCGCGTGCCGCGCGGGATAATGGAGCCGTGGTGGTTGAGATCAATGCGGAACCGACACCGCTCACTCCAGATGCGGATTTTGCTCTTCGTGGCAAGTCGGGGGAGATCCTGCCGCAGTTATTGAAGGCGGTCTGGGGTGGTTCTGTTGTACAATAAGGGTGGAGAAAATTTTAGCGAAAGGAGCTTGTCATGAGCAACAAGCAGCTTGACGATCTGTTGGAAAAAGTCCGTGCTGAACTTAAGAGCCTCGATCACGTAGACGAGGAAGGGCGTAAATTGCTGGATGAACTTGACCAGGATATTCATGCGCTTTTGCAGAAGATGGATGCCGAAACCCTGCCCGTCATTGATCGGATGAAAAAGGCGGTCGAACAATTCGAGGTGAAGTATCCCACTCTCACCAAACTGCTCTCGGAAGCTTCCGCCATATTGAGCAATGCAGGAATATAAAAAATGCTCCCCGTATGGGGAGCATTTTTTATTATTATGCTTGCCGGTTTATCCAGCATGGCGATTCGGTGCTTGTCATTAACGGCTTGGGGCTTTTCAGGTGCATAAATTCTCGATATCCATTTCTTCGCCCAACTCTCACAAAATCCTGACAGGAAACACACAACCGGAGAATATACTGTGAATGTAATGCCAAGAAAAGGAGATATACATGAAAAAGACAGTTTTGATCGTTACATTGGTTTTGATGGCGTTGGTTGTTGCTGGAGTGGGCGTGGTTTCAGCACAGGACGCCAACCCGCTCTCCGGCGGGCGTGGGATGCATGATGGCTCCGGTCCTTTGCACACCTTCATGGTGACCGAGTTCGCGAAGAAGCTGGATCTGAACGTGAACGATGTCAACACCCGCCTCGCGGCTGGCGAAACCCTGCGTGACATTGCCATCTCCGAAGGAGTTGCTGTAGAGGACGTTCCAGCTCTTCTGCAGGAAGTGCGTGCGAATGCGCTGGATGCCGCGGTGGCAGCCGGTGTTATTACGCAAGAGCAGGCGGACTGGATGAAATCCCGCGGTTTTGGACGCGGCGGGATGTATGGCAAAGGGAACGGAGACTGTGATGGCACTGGTCCGCAGGGTGCCCAAACTGGCAATGGCATGATGGGGCAGGGACACGGTTGGCGCAATCAACAGACCAACCCGTAAGTTGGACACAAAAGAGACGGCGTACGCCGTCTCTTTTTTGTCATTGATTGGCATTTTTTAGCAATCGAGCCGAATTTCCAAGAATACCTAAATCTGGGATGGATTGCAGTGCGGCGGCAAGCATGGGCGGAAGGAATCCGAACGCTGCAAGTGCGAGTCCGACGATGTTGAACGCGGCAGTAAAACCAAGATTGCCTTTTACCACGCGCATTGTCCGTTGGGCGGCGGCAATGACTTGCGGGATCAACATCCAATCTTCGCGCAGGAGGGTGATGTGAGCGGCTTCGATGGCGACATCGGTGC
>CAYPHR010000276.1:0-4258 GCA_964410375.1 uncultured Anaerolinea sp.
AGCAAAGAAAAAAGCTTAACAGTGGGTGGGGCTTTGGTTTGCATGGCACCTCTTCTCATCACGTTCCTCTGAATTGTTTTCTCTATAATATTAACTCATAGTATTGGTCGGGCATTTGGACAAAAAAGGGTTGAAATCATGACCTAAAATTGTCCGACAAATTATCAAATCATGCCGATAACGTCCAATTATATTTCCTATTCAAATAAAATGCGCTAGAATAAACAAAACTCAGCATTTTGCCCGAAAGTTGCAAGGTTTATATCGCTCCAATACCTTCATAATTCAAAAATGATACCATCGACCAATTCGCCGAGAGGAAGTAAAAATCACATGGACCAAAAGAAGATTCGCCTTCAGATATTCAGTCTTATTATAGTTTTTCTGCTTTTATTGACAGGCTGCCAACCGCAAGCCGCCTCAACAGACGAACCCCAGCCTGCCCCAACACCAGAAGCAGTATCCACCCCCGAAGCGAATCAGTCATCTGCCATCAGCGCCGATATTGTACTCGACCCCGCCATCACCGAAGATGCCGACTCGCTGCTGGTGAGTGGATATCTATACGAAGGGCTGGTTCGGCTGGATGAGAATGGCAATCCGCAGCCGGGCATCGCCGTTTCATGGGTCACTTCGGATGACCAGCTCAACTACATCTTCCAGATTCGTCAAAATGCAAAATTCAGCAACGGCAACCCTATTACCACTGACATCATCGTTGAAAATTTCAACCGTTGGTTTGACCCGCAAAGCCCCCTGCATGGTGATGGCAACTACCCCACATGGAGCAGGATATTCCTTGGCTTCAACGGTCAACGGGATACAGATGACCGTGCCATTTCCCAAGTGGACGGCATCCAAAAAGTGGACGCCAACACGGTTATCATTCACCTCAACCGTCCCGTGCCTGAACTGCTTGAATATTTGGCACATCCCGCCTTTACCATTCTGGATACCAGTGCTTTGACAGACGGGTACGGCACACAAAATAGTTCCATTGTCTCCAGCGGAGCATATCAGATCTCCTCATGGACAGACACCGGATTAACCCTCACCCGCAATCCTGAGTATTGGGGCGCGGCTGGCGAACCCGAAATTTCCTTCATCTGGAAATAAATCTCAAGCAAAAGAGCAGCGAAAAGCCGGTCGGTTTGAAGGAACAAACCGACCGTCTTTTTCTTTACACAAAGTTTGCATGGTACCAATGGCAAATTGTGCTTTGACGCGGGCTTTGCTACACTGTGAACGGAGAAAGGAGACTGTCATGAACCGAAAATTGACCTTGGTACCCCTCATGCTTATTTTGCTTCTATCCGCCTGCAATTTACCGACAGGGACGCAGGAGGCGGGCGAAGGTTTGATCTTTACACTTGCAGCACAGACGATCACTGCCGCCGCGCAAGAGACGCAACCGCCAACGGAAATCAACACATCCACCCCGACACCCAGCGAAGGGACAGCCACCTCCACGCCGCCGCCCGCACAGACGAACGCCACCAATACATCCATTCCGTGCAATGTGGCGTCTTTTGTGGCGGATGTGACAATTCCGGATAATACGAACATCACAGTGAGCAAAGCCTTCACCAAAACATGGCGGCTGCGAAATGCCGGTTCATGTACATGGACTTCCGGTTATCAGTTGGTCTTTGACTCAGGCGATGCGATGAGCGGACCCGCATCCCAGCAGCTGACAAATGGGAGCGTAGCCCCAGGTCAAACAGTGGATGTGACGGTCAACTTAACCGCTCCCGCCGCACCCGGCACATACAAAGGCAATTGGAAGCTCAAAGAACCGGGGGGCGTGATCTTTGCCCTCGCTTCAGGTCCGTTTTGGGTGCAGATTCAGGCTGTGGCTGAGTCGGAAGCGCAGTGGAAAACGTTCAGGTCCGGCGATTCGGGCGTGGAAGTGTATGCCATCCAACACCTTCTGCGGGCGCATGGTCATGATCTGGATGTAGATGGAAAGTTCGGTCCGATCACGTTGTCGAAAGTGAAGGATTTCCAATCTTCCAAAGGGTTAACCGCCGACGGGATAGTCGGTCCGCAGACTTGGCAGGCGTTGATCATTCAGGCGGCGCAGGGAAAGACCGGGCAGGAAGTGCGCGCCATCCAAAGACTGCTGAGGGATAAGTTCAATTATTCCATTCAAGTGGACGGCATCTTTGGTCCGGACACTGCTGATGCAGTAAAGGATTTCCAAACCGCGAACGGGCTGACCGTGGATGGAATCGTTGGTCCGCAGACCTGGCGGTATCTCATTGGAAAATAGAAATGAATGACAAATATCCAATAATGGCAATTAACTCGCAACTTACAAAAATGTAATTAAGGGCTAAAATAGAGACATGGACACTACCAAAGGCTACCTGCTGGTCGTGGAGGACATTCCCGACATCTTAACGCTGTTGGAAACGACGCTGAAATTCAAGGGGTACCGCGTGGAAACCGCTGTCAATGGGCAGGATGCGATCGAATTGATCGAGAAGGAAACCCCCATGCTCGTCATCACAGACATTCTCATGCCACGCATGGACGGGTTCAGCCTTGTCCACCGCCTGCGCATCGAACCGAAAACGCGGGATATCCCGGTCATTTTCCTTTCCGCCACATATGTCGCGCCGGAGGATAAAGCCTTCGCACTGGACATCGGTGCCACCCGCTTTATGGAAAAGCCCGTCGTTATCAATGATTTCCTCGCCTTGATCGAAGACTTGTTAAAGGCACCAAAACCGGAGGCGGTAAAACCGGTCACTGAAAAGGAGTTTTATCTAGGGTACCGTCAACGGTTGGAATTCAAGTTGGCAGAAAAGAATTTGCAGATCGCGCGTGCCGAGAGTCTTGTTCAGAATGTCAATGAAGTCGAACGGGATCATTTCACCGGTTCCCTGCACCACACGGTCAACGAGCGGAAGGAACTTCTGCGCCTGCTGGACCAGGTCAACGCGCATTTGGAACGGCTGGAAGAAGCATAGAAGAAGAATCACCAGTTCGATTTTACGCACGGGCAGGCGCAAATTCTCGGCATCTGCCCGTGCGCTTTTCTACAAACCAGCAAAAAGCCATCAATCCACAATCGCTAGTATAATTGCGCCCATGCAAACCATCACCAACAACATTATCGGTGTACGCTTTACCAAGATCGGAAAAATTTACCACTTTGACTCATCCGCCATCTCCGACATCAACGTCGGCGATCACGTCATTGTGGATACCTCCCGCGGCAGACATCTCGGCGAAGTCGTCCAGATCGTACAGGAAATTCCCGAAAGACCCGAGGGCGGCTGGAAGCAGGTGGAACGACGCGCCACGCCGCGCGACCTGCTGCTCCAGCAATCATGGCAGTCCAAACAGACCGAAGCCATGATCAACTGCCGCGCGCGCGCATCCGAACTTGGCTTGCTCAACACCATCAAGATCGTCACCGCCGAATACAACTACGACGGCACGCGCCTCGCCTTCCTTTTCAGCACGGAAAGCGAAGACAAGGTGGATCTCAAGTCGCTAAAAAAGGACATGCAGGAACTGTACCCGAATACGCACATTGAAATGCGGCAGATCGGTCCGCGCGATGTGGCAAAGTTCCTGGGCGGCATGGGCGCCTGCGGCATCGAAACCCGCTGTTGCTCCAAATTCCTGACTGATTTTTCCCCCATCTCGATCAAGATGGCGAAAGAGCAGGGCATCTCGCTCACCCCGAACGAGATCACCGGCATGTGCGGACGCCTGCGCTGCTGCCTGATCTACGAATATGAGCAATATGTCGAAGCCCGCAAACAGCTTCCCAAGCGCAACAAACGCGTGGTCACGCCAAAAGGCGAAGGCAAAGTTGTGGACATCCTGCCAATGAGCAACAAGGTCATGGTGCTGCTCGAAGACCCGGATGGAAAGCGCTTTACCGAAACCTTTGAGCGCGAGGATCTCCAGCCTTGGGATGAACTCGAAGCTCTGCGCCGCAAAGCGGAAGCGCCCTGCGACCGTCACGAAGGCGGCGGATGCACCTGCGGCAAGGCAAAGAAAAAACAGTGATTTCACATGATACGGATTACGCGTTACGGCGTAATCCGTATTTCATACTCCACACCTCATGACCAAATCCGAACCCTGGGACTCTCCCAAAAACATCCTCGTCATCCTCGCGCACCCCGACGACCCCGAGTTCTTTTGCGGGGCAACCCTTGCCAAATGGGCTCGCGACGGACACGTCATCACCTATCTCCTGCTCACCTGCGGCGATAAGGGCTTCAATCCCACCACC
>CAYPHR010000277.1:0-4238 GCA_964410375.1 uncultured Anaerolinea sp.
CAGCGTGGGAAACCGGGCGATCCATGGAATTGGAACAGGCTATTGAGTTGGCGCTGTTCACAAAATAATTTTTTTATTTCGGATAGAAATTTGAATTTCAAATCTCCCATCCCCCGCCCATCCAGACAGATTCTCGATAAGTAAAAAAATAATTTTCGTCATAGAGAATCGCCAACTCCCTGCTGGGAGATTTGTACAGTCCGCAGTCCCTGCCAGTGGATTATTGACGATTACAAATTAAATCGGACGCTATAACTCGATTCTTGCTTTCAACAACCTTTTGTCTTCGCCCGGCTCGATGCTGAAACCAAGTTTTTGAAAGATGTGTTGCATCACCTGATTGTCGCTTGTTAAAACTGCGCTGAGGTGATCGAGTTTTTCCTGCCTGGCAACTTCAACCGCCCGGCGCACCAACTCACCGCCAAGCCCGATACCCTGATATGGATCGGCGATCAGAATGCTCAACCGCGCGCCATTTGTCCCATGCAACTTGCTCAAACGGACCACACCAAGAATGGCATGTTCCCCGCCGTCGCTCCCGCTCTCCGCCACTAGGGTAATTTCACGGTCATAATCGCAGTGACAGATGCGGGCAAGCCGTTCATGCACGACGCGTTCCTGGAACATCATGGGTTGCAGATAACGCATGAAGACGCTGCGATCTGACAGTGCCGCATGGAATTTTACGAGCAGCGACTCATCCTCGGGCAGGATGGGACGAATGGCGACTTCCATTTTGTTTTTCGCAGTCCACGTTCCAACATATTGAATCGGATAGGGACGGATGGCAAGTTTGGGTAAGTCCTCCTCCTTCGTGTCCCGGTCATACAATACAACGCGGGCATCCAGCGCCAGCAGTTTTTCAGGTGAAGCGATCAGGGGATTGATGTCCAGTTCCTTGATCCAGCGCTGCTCCGTGATCAATTGCGAGAAGCGCACAAGCAGGCGTTCGAGTGCGGCAAGATCCACAGGGTCACGCCCGCGGACACCTTTCAGGGCGGTATGGATGCGAGTGTTTTCCATCATCCGCCGCGCCAGCGTAGTGGTCAGGGGCGGAAGGGCAAGCGCGCTGTCTTTGAAGACCTCCACCAGTTGGCCGCCCAACCCAAACAACAGGACGGGACCAAACTGCGGATCAATGCTGCTGCCAAAAATTAATTCATATCCCTCGACCTTTTCCATTGGCTGGACAGTTACTCCCAAAAAATGCTCAGACCCAGTTTTCTCCGTGACCGCTTGCCTGATTCTCAGGTAAGCGTTGCGCACAGCCTGCGCGTCGGTCAAATTCAGCTGAACGCCGCCGACATCTGTCTTGTGAGTTATCGTTTCTGAATGCAGTTTTAGCACCACAGGGTAGCCGATGGCATCCGCTGCCTGAACTGCAGCATCCTCGCTGCCTGCGATGCGCGTTTCCACGGTGGGAATGCCGTAAGAAGCCAGCAACTGTTTGGATTCATACTCGGTCAGGATGACGCGTCCCGCATCCCGCGCGGACTTGATGATGTCCGCCGCGCGCTCGCGATCCACCTGCTCCTGCGCCTCATCCCCGACAGGCATGGGAGTCTCATACAGACTGTGTAGATTTTCTGCATAGTGCGACATGTAATTAAAGACGCGCGCGGCGGTGTCGGGATAGGGAAACGTTGGGATGTTGGCTTTGTTGAGGATCGCCTCCCCCGGAGCCACTTCATTTCCGCCCATCCAGGAGGCGATCACAGGCTTTCCCAATGATTGGGCATAGGGGATCAATTCATCGGCGGTCCGCGTGGGATCCGTCATGGCTTGAGGTGTCAGAATGACGAGGATGCCATCGCTGTCGGAATCCTTGGCGGCGATTTCAAGCGCTTTTCCGTAACGCTCCGGGCTGGCATCCCCCAAGATATCCACTGGATTGTTGCGGCTCCACGCGGCTGGCAGAAGTTGATTGAACTCCTCCATTGTTTCATCAGAAAGTTTTGCCAATTCGCCGCCGTTGGTGATCAGCGCGTCTGTGGCGAGCACACCGGGACCACCGGCATTGGTCAGGATCGTCAGACGGCGTCCCTTTGGGCGCGGCTGTTTTCCCAGCACCTCCGCCATGTAGAACAATTCGGCGATCTGGCTGACGCGCAACACCCCGCTTCGGCGGAAAGCAACCTCAAGCACTTCATCACTGCCGGTCAACGATCCGGTGTGAGATGCGGCGGCTTTCGCGGCCCCCTCCGTGCGACCGGGTTTGATGACAATGACCGGTTTTGCCAGCCCAACTTCGCGTGCGGCGGAGAGAAACGCGCGGGCATTGCCGATCGTCTCCATATAAATCACAATACTCTGGGTATGCGGATCGTTGCCAAGATAATAAATGAGGTCGCTCCAATCCACATCCAACATCGAGCCGATGGATACGAACGCGCTGAACCCGACGTTTTCGCGCAGGCTCCAATCAAGGATGGCGGTGCACAACGCTCCGCTTTGGCTGATGAAACCCACACTACCGCGCCGCGCCATCGTGCTGGCAAAGGTGGCGTTCAGTCCTGTGACAGGACTCATCAGCCCCAGACAATTGGGTCCGATGATGCGCATGTTTCCGCGGCGCGCGTGTTCCATGATCTGGCGTTCCAGTTCAACGCCTTCGGGTCCGATTTCCTTGAATCCAGCGGAAATGATGATGGCGCCTTTTATGCCCAAATCCACTGCCTCTTTGATAATGGCAGGCACGGTCGCGGCGGGAGTGACCACCACAACCAGATCCACGGTTTCAGGCACGGCGCTGAGATTGGGATAGGCTTTGATGCCGAGCACGCTCGAACGCTTCGGATTTACGGGATAGATGGTCCCGCCAAACGAACTGCTGATCAAATTCCAGACAATGGTGCGGCCAACGCTTCCCGCCGTTTCCGTTGCCCCAACGACGGCAACACTTTTCGGTGCAAAAATGATATCCAGGGGATGTCGTCCATAATGGAGTACATCATGGGCAGGATCAAAACCGGGCGGTACAAGAGCGTCCATTTTCACTTCCTTTGCTTACAGAGCGAACTCTTCACGGATAACTTCCATGAAATATATATCATAAAACAAGACTTCCTGTGGAACAACGGTTTATCTGTTAAGATCTGTCAGCGAAGAAATCTTGTCGATTCAGGTGTGGACAGCCACGGGACGCCCATCAAGGCGGCGATCAAGCAAAAGCCCAGTTTACATAACCTATTGCATACATCCAAAAGTCCCGCCCGAAACACATCTCAAGTCGCATCCCTATACGGGTACAATCGTATATCCTGCAATCACAAAACTCGAAGGACATCCAATGAAACTTACCGTTACACACCTCGGCAAACAATATCGGCGCGACTTTTGGGGCTTGAAGGACTTTTCTTTGGAAGTGAAACCTGGCATTCTGGGGCTGCTCGGACCCAACGGCGCAGGCAAATCCACGTTTATGCGGATGCTGGCCACCATCACCAAGCCTACCGAAGGGAGCATAATCTGGAACGATACGGATATCGCCAAATCTCCCGACACAATGCGCGTAGTGCTCGGTTACCTACCCCAGGATTTTGGGGTGTACCCGAACTTGAACGCCATCGAATTCCTTGAATACATGGCAGCGATCAAAGGGCTGGACGGAAAATCCGCGAGAAGGCGCATTGACGAATTACTTCAAGTTGTCAATCTCGTCGAAGCTGCGAAACGTCCGTTGGGTGGATATTCGGGCGGAATGCGTCAGCGCGTGGGGATCGCGCAGGCATTGCTCAACGACCCGCAACTACTCATCGTGGATGAGCCGACTGTCGGGTTGGACCCTGAGGAGAGAGTCAGGTTCAGGAATCTGCTCTCAGACTTGAGCGGGGAACGAATCGTCATCCTGTCCACGCACATTGTTTCGGACGTGGAAGCGACTGCCACGCATATCGCCCTTGTCAATCAAGGCAGGCTCCTGCGCGAGTCCGCGCCTGAAGAGTTGCTTCAGGAACTGGAGGGCAAGGTTTGGGAGTGGACGGTCAAAAGCGATGACTTGCCCGCGCTCAAACAAAAACATATTATCAGCGGCACCATCCGCCGCAGTGACGGCGTGCAGGTGCGCGTGGTGCATGACGGCAAACCCAAAGCGGATGCGCGCAACGTTTCACCGAATCTCGAAGATGCATACCTGTTTTTCATCGGGGGGCGTGCATGAATCAACTTCGCATCATCTATCATCTGGCGCGCGCCGATTTTCTCGAACGCGTGCGGCGTTATAGTTTCCTGATCATGCT
>CAYPHR010000278.1:0-4235 GCA_964410375.1 uncultured Anaerolinea sp.
GTCACATCTACTCTGCATGGGTGTATGAAGCGGGCGAGAATATTCCGCCTGCGCCGCAATTCCCGCTCATGGCTTTGCTTGTTTCTGGCGGTCACACCGAGTTAAATCTGATGATCGATCATCTGACCTATCAACGCCTCGGCTCAACGTTGGATGATGCGGCGGGTGAAGCCTTTGATAAAGTGGCGCGGCTGTTGGACCTGCCTTATCCCGGCGGACCCTCCATCCAAAAAGCCGCGGAGGAAGGCGACGCTTCGCGCTTCAACTTCCCCCGTGCTTGGCTCGATGGAACCTGGAACTTTTCCTTCAGTGGGGTAAAGACCTCCGTCCTGTACGAAGTGCAGGAACTGAAGAAACGCAGTAACGGCATTCCTGTTCATGACTTGGCAGCGTCCTTCCAGCAGGCGGTGATCGATGTATTGTTCAAAAAGACGATGAACGCCGCGCGCGAGTTCGGTGCGAAAGAGATCCTTGTGGCGGGCGGTGTTTCTGCCAACCGCCCCCTGCGGCAGACTTTCAAATCACAGGAAGAGTTTCCCGTTCGTATTCCCCCGTTCTCCCTTTGCACGGATAATGCTGCTATGATCGCGGCGGCGGGATATTACCGCTACGCGCTGGGACATGTCTCCGGCTTGGAGATCGATGCCCAGCCGACCTGGGCATTGTCGTAAAAAAAATCACTCCCCAGCGGCTTGCCCAAGCCGAATGGGGAGTAATCAGGAGAATGCAACCTTCATTATATTCCGGCAGTTAAATGTGACCTGAAACATAATTAAGCGGGGGATAAGAGTTTAGACGAGCAAAGATCGCAATTTATCCAATGAAATCGGACCTTCACGCAGGATGACAGGTTCATCACCGGTGCAATCCACCAGCGTGGATGGGACTCCGCCGGGCGTCTTGCCGCCATCGAGAATGAGCGGAATGCGCCCATTGAGTTGCTGATAGACATCCAGCGCAGTGGACGGGCTTGGTTGTCCCGAAAGGTTTGCGGAAGTGACTGCCATCGGTCCAGCGGCGCGGAGCAGGGCGCGCGCATTGGGATGGTCGGGGATGCGCACCGCAACGGTGGAAGTGGCAGAGACGGCTGGAGGGAGAGTCTGCTTTTTGGGGACGATGCAGGTCAAAGGTCCGGGCCAGAAGCGGGCGGCAAAACGGAGAGCCATATCCGGGATATCCTCTGCAACTTTCTCAAGATCGCTCAAGTCTCCGATCAAAATGGGGATCGCTTTTTCAATAGGGCGGTCCTTTGCCGTGTAGATGCTTTCTATGGCGGCATTATCAAAGGCGAGTGCCCCGACGCCGTAGACGGTGTCGGTGGGGAATGCGACGATGCCGCCGGTTTGCAGGATTTCGAGCGCGGCTTGGATCTGGGTGGCAGGGAGAATTTGCGTCTTCATGGCAGGGCGATCTCCAGGATACGATTATGACCGGCGAGGTCTTGATGTAGTTGGAGTGTGACTTCGTCGAACAAGTCGTAAGCCAGGCTGAGGGCTTTTGTTCCCTGCGTTGCTTCGATCTCAAGCAGCATCATACCGTTCGGCGCAAGCCAGTCGGGGGCGAGTTGGAGCAGGCGGCGGACCACATTGAGACCGTCCGCGCCGCCGTCGAGAGCCAGCGTCGGCTCATGCTCATAGATGGGAAGTCCGTACAGGGTTTCGGTTGGGATATAGGGCAGGTTGGCGCAGATCAGGTCGAAGTGGCGTTCGGTGGGAAGCGGGTCAATATGCTGCGGGAGCAGGTCACATTGCAGGAAGTCAATGCGGTGGTGGACGTGGAATTTTTCCGCGTTGTGCCTGGCGACTTTGAGCGCGTTATAGGAGATGTCGGTGGCAAGGATGCGCACGCCGGGGACGTGCATGGCAATTGCGATGGCGATCGCGCCGGAGCCTGTGCCAATGTCGGCGACGGTTCTTCTTTCGGGGGAAGTTGACAGCCATTTAATGGCTTTTTCCACCAGTAGTTCTGTTTCCGGTCTCGGGATCAAGACATCTGGGGTGATGTCGAGATCGAGACCGTAGAATTCCCAGTGACCGAGGATGTACGGCAGCGGAGTCCCTGCCTGGAGTTGGGCGAAGGCTTCCTTTGCTGAATCAACTTGGGACGGTGTCAGAGGCGCATCGAGGTGTGCGAACAACCAAGTGCGGGTTTGTCCTGTCGCATGGGCGAGCAGGAGTTGCACATCCAGTTCAGGCGTTTCGCTTTGATATTCTTCCAGAAAGGCGTTGATGAGTTCTCCGACGTTCATTCGACCGATCCGAACATCATGCGCTCGAGCAGGGTGTGCTGGAAGATAAGGAAGATGACCACGACGGGGATGGACATGATGATGGCGAGCGAGCCGAGGTAGCTCCACGGCTGCGCGCCGCCCGAATATTGCGATTGAATAATGGCGTAAATGGACATGGCAAGTGTGACGTTGTCCGCTTTGTCGACGAAGAGCCAGCCGAGCGCGAATTCGGAATATGCCATCAGGAAGGCGATCAACGCCGCCACGGCAATGGATGGCAGTGCGAGCGGCAGGGTAATGTTGACGAATGTGCCCAAATCTCCCGCGCCGTCGAGGAGGGCAGCTTCTTCCACTTCCTTTGGGATGGCTTGGAAGGCGGCGCGCATGTTCCAAATGCAGAACGGCATGGCAAACGCGGCATAAACGATGACCAGTGCGAACAGTGTGGTGCGGATCTGCAGCATACTGAGCAGGATGTAGAGCGGCGTCATGAAGGCGACGGGCGGCAGGAAGGCGGTCAGCAGGATGGCGAACAATCCCTGCTGGCGGCTGGGAAAGCGAAAGCGCGCGAACGCGTAGGCGAGACTCACACCCAGAACGACAGCGATGAGCGCCGCGCCGAGGGAAACGATTATGCTGTTGGTAAGCAGTGTGGAGAAATTGACAGATTGATAGGGTTTATCCAGCACTTGCAGGAACGCCGTGAACGACCATTCCTTCGGCAGGATCAGGAATTCGGTCGGGCGTCCGCGCAGGGAGCCGTCAAAGGCGAGACGAATCATGCCCCAGATCGGCAGGATGACGAAGAAGCCAATGACTGCCAGCGCCAGTTGGGTGAATGCCTGTCTTAAGACTGAAATATTACGCATAGTCCACTCCTTCGCCTGCCTTGCTCCAGCGGTTGAAAACGGTGACGAACACGACCAGGATCAACACGGTGATGATATTGATGACCGCAGACGCGCCGAACTGTCCGCTGGCGCCAAATCCGCCCGATGGGTTGAAGATATTATAGGAGAGTGTGGCGAGCGTTGCATCAGGAAAGTAAAACGCCTGAAAGAGATAGAACTGGTTGAACGCGAAGATGCCGCGCACGATAATGGCTGGCAGGAGCAGGGGCATCAGCAACGGCAGGGTGATGAAGCGGAAGGTCTGCCATGGGTTTGCGCCGTCCATGGCGGAGGCATCGTACACTTCTTTGGGAATCATCTTGAGCCCCACGCTCGAAGCCAGCATCATGAAGGGGAAACCGTACCAGACAGCGGGAATAAGGAAGACAAGCAGCCATGCGCTGGCACTGGTCTCAAGCCCGTTGACCAGCGCACCGAAGATGGAATCCGCGCCGTATTTTTGGGCGGCGAGATACAACCAGCCCCATTCCCTTTGCACGACGTTAAGCCACATGATCGCGCCGATCATTTCGGGGATCGCCCATGGCAGGATGAACAGCGCCTGCCAGAATTTCGCCAGCCGCACGCCTTTCTGCCACAACAACATCGCACCGGCGAGTCCCAGCCCGCCTTGCAATGCCACAGAAAGGATCGTCCACATCACGTTGAAGAACAGGATGTTATAGCCGTCGCCGCGTCCCGCTGTGATGAAGTTGAACACAGCCGGGTAACTCCCCAAGCCCGTGTAGCGCACCCGATTGGAACGTCCGCCGTCCACCTCCAGTTGGGATGTTTCGGTCTGCCCCGTGATGCCTTCCCATATCGCGCGCCCGATGCCACCGCTGAATCCATCGCGGATGGAGGATGAGTTGAAATCCGTCATCGAAACGCCGAACTGGAAGATGAGCGGGAAGATCGTCAGCAGGAGGAAGGCGATAAGTCCGGGAACCAGCCACGGGATGGCGCGACGCGTCTCTGTCTTCCTGTAAACTGCTCTTGTTTTCCGACGGGTTCTCCATGCTTCGAGCGTTTGTTTCCAGATCAGGATGATCCCTTCCGCAGCGGAGAGACACAACGGCGCGGTGATGATCAGCAGGTATTGGGGCCATTTCGTG
>CAYPHR010000279.1:0-4125 GCA_964410375.1 uncultured Anaerolinea sp.
GCGACGGGCAGGCGATGACGCCGCAGACGCCGATGTATATCGGTTCGCAGAGCAAGTCGTTCACGGGGCTGGCGATGGCGCAGTTGATCGAGCAGGGTCTGGTGAACCAGAATGACCCGGTACAGAAATATATTCCGTGGTTCGAGGTGGCGGATGAGGAAGCGTCGGCGAAGATCACGGTGGGACATCTGCTCCATCACACCAGTGGACTTTCGGAAGCGGGGTTTACGGTTGTTTTACCCGAAGATGCAACCAACGAAGAAGCCGTGCGAGCGCTGGCTTCTGCAAAGTTGACCGAACCCATCGGAACGAAATTTCAATACTTTAATATGGGCTATGCAGTACTGGCGATGATCGTGCAAAACGTCAGCGGGATGACCTACGAAGAATATGTACAGAAAAATATTTTCGATCCGTTGGAGATGACCCGCACCTACACTGACCCCGACCTTGCCCGCGAGAACGGGTTGTCACAAGGCTATAGCCGCTTCTTCGGGTTTACCATGCCGCAGGCACAACCGCATCGCGTGTATGAAGTGGGCGCGGGCTACATGATCTCAACGGCGGAAGATCTGGCGCATTACGCGCTGGCAATGGATAACGGCGGCAGATATAAAGATCGCCAGTTGCTCACGTTCGAGGGCATGGATATGTTGTTCTATGCCGAGAATGGGTATGGGATGGGCTGGTTTGTGGAAGATGGTCACGTTTTTCACGGTGGCGCAAACGAGACCTTCAAGACCTATGTGGATGTGTATACCAAGCGCGACTTGAGCATTGTTCTACTGATCAATCAGGGCTATCTGCTCGATCACTATATTTCAGCTCCGCAGATTTTTGAGGGCGTCGAAGCGATCGTGCTGGGGCAAACACCACCGCCCCTGTCGCAGGGCTGGTCGGTGAGATACATGGGCTGGGCGCTGGGTGTCTTCGTGTTGGGGTTGATCGTGCTGCACACACGCAACTTCCGTGCCCTGCGCGGGTGGACAGCACGCGCGAAGCGCTGGTCAACGGGTAAAAAGATATGGGACACCGCCATCAGTTTCATCATCCCAACGGTTATTTTGATCGTGGTTTACACGCAGCTCAAATCCTTCTATGGCTATCGCTTCAACCTGACCTATCAACTGGTCATGATGTCCCGCACATTGACTGACATCACGATCCTGATGATCGTCGGCTCGGTTCCCGATTATGTGCAGGGATTTGTCAAATTGTACTGGCTTGCCAGCGGGAAGACCCGCAAAGAAACGATGTATTCCTCACAGGAGTTCAAGCATGAACGCAGTACAAATCGGATTCCAACAGACTAACACACGCCGCTGGCTCGTGTACGCCTCGCCGATCTTGGTGGTCATCATCGGTCATTTTGCGGCGCGCCTCTTTTATTCTCTGTTCAGCGATTGGGCATGGCTGGGAAGTTCCCTCGTCTATTGGGGGAGCATGTTGACCATCATCTGGCTGTTGGGTGACAGGCGATCCTTCACGCAATGGTTCGCCAGATCACAGGGAAGCAAATGGTGGATTCTGCTCGCGCTCGCCATTGGGCTGATCTCATTCCCATTGCTCTTCTTCCCGAACATCCATGTGATGAAGCCAGCAGGTCTCATCATCCTGTGGTTCCTGTTTGCCGTGGTCAACTCCACCTGTGAAGAGGTCTATTGGCGTGGCTTTCTATTGGATGAGACCCGTCATCTCCCGCGCGCGTTCGGCGTGATCTATTCCATGGTCTTCTTCACCGCCATCCACCCGTTGATGCTGGGTGTGTTCTCGAAAATCAACAGATTCGATCCCGCTCATCCAACCGCATTGATTCCATTCTGGATCATTCTTGTGATCATCTCGTTATCCTTTTCACTGCTCTACCTGAAAACAAAGAGCCTGCGCCTGCCCATCCTTTCGCACTTCCTTTCCGACCTGGGAAATCTGTCCATCTTCCTGTTCATGAACATGGTTACAATGTGACTATGAAAGGAGCCGCGATGGACACCCGCAAACAACTGACCGTTTTCCTCCTCCTGTTGGTCGTGTACGCGCTCTGCGCCTTCGCCACCTACGCCTTCTTCGCCGATCAGATTGCCGACAGCATGGGCATCCCCATGCCAGACATGGGTGTGCCAAACTGGGTGGTCGGGCTTGCCAACGCAGGCATCGTGCTGGTCGCGTATGGGCTTCTCGGTCTGGCGGGTTTTTGGTTCGCGCGCAAACTCGACCTGCCCGGCATCTTCAGCGCGGATGGGAATTGGAATCGTTGGTTCGTCGTGCCACTCCTCCTCGGGGTGGTCTGCGGCGTGCTTCTCGTCCTCGGCGACCTGCTCTTCGCGCCCATCAACGACTTCGGCAGATTCCCGCATCCCGAATTTCCCGTCTCCATTCTCGCCTCCCTCAGTGCGGGCATCGGTGAAGAAATCCTGTTTCGTGGATTTGTCTTCGGCTTGTGGGGATTCCTGCTTACCTGGCTTCTCCAACGCCTCAACCGGCGTTCGCTCGTCTTATGGGTCGCCAACGTCATTGCCGCGCTGGCGTTTGGCGCAGGGCATCTTGGCACGCTTTTCCTCCTGACCGGCGCTTCATCCCCTTCCGAACTGAATCCTGTATTATTGGCAGAAGTCTTCCTCCTGAACGGACTCATCGGACTCGTCGCCGGTGAACGCTACATGAAAGACGGCTTGGTCGCCGCCGCAGGAGTCCACTTTTGGACGGATGTGGTCTTCCATGTGCTGTGGGGAATGTTTTAAACGCACCTGTCCACCCGGACAGTGAAGACTCCCCCAACGACGAGGGAGTCTTTTTGTTCGTTCCACTAGACTACCATGCATATCCACAGCATTCACAAGGAGTGATCATGAAAATATATGTTGTATGCGATCTGGAAGGCACTGCCGGTGTCGCGGATCAAATCCATCAATGCAGTTTTGTTCACGATGGTTACGAAAAAGAATACATACCCGGGAAATATGGTTCCTTTTATTTGCAGGCACGCAGACTGGCGACCCTGGAGTTGAATGCCCTGGTCGAGGGGGCGCTGGAGGCTGGCGCCTCGGAAATCTGGGCGTGGGATGGACACTGCGGATTCCCCGGCGGGTTGGATGTGGAGTTGCTCCACCCGGACTGTAAACTGGTCATGGGCGCCGGTGACGGGGGACCCGCCGGGTTGGATGCCTCGTTCGACGCGCTGATGATGCTCGGGCTGCACGCCAAGAAGGGCGCTCCAGCCGCGCCGCAGGCTCACATGCTCTTCCCCGGGTTGAAATGGAACGGTGAGGAGATCGGTGAGATCGGCATGACCACGGCGACAGCCAGCGTGCTCGGTGTTCCGTTTATCTTCATCAGCGGCGACCGGGCGGCAGTTGCGGAAGCCCAAGCCTTCGTCCCGAATCTCGAAGCGGTCATCACCAAGGAACCACTGTTCACCCACGTAGCTGACGTCTTCGACAAGGTGCCGGTGCTAACGCTTTCTCCGCAGAAATCCCGTGACCTAATCCGCGCCGGGGCTTGTCGTGCGCTCAATCGCATCGAGGAAATCTCCCTTCCGCCGAAACCGCCTTTCAACCCGTTCGAAACATAAAGTCACCTGTCCACCTGGACAGTAAAAACTCACCCTGTGGCGGGGGAGTCTTCTGTTTGGGGACAATACAATGAAAGCATGAATAGGAAAGGACAATCCATGCAAACCACCGCCCAATCCAAATCCATGTCCGTCATAAATGCCAAGGTAATCTCCCATCCCTGGCTCATGCTCATCTCGCGTTCTGTGCTATTCCTGCTCTTCCAAGCCCTGATCGCGCTGATCCTCTTCACAACAGGCACAACCTCCGCCTGGGAGGAATCTGCAAGATATTGGACGCTCATGGTGACCCTCGCCAACTTCGCCTCCATCTACCTGCTTGTGCGTTTGTACAACGCCGAAGGCAAACGCTTCTTCGACCTCTTCAAGTTCTCACGCGCCGAATGGAAACAAGACCTGCTCTGGTTCATCCTTCTCAGCATCATCGCCATGCCTCTCGTCGCCGCGCCGCGTGAACCGCTTGCCAAAGCGATCTTCGGCGATGTGAATATCGCAAACAACTTGTTGTTCCGTCCGCTCCCGGTATGGGCATTCGTGCTGAGTTTCCTCTTCCCGC
This sequence comes from uncultured Anaerolinea sp., assembly GCA_964410375.1. Classification (GTDB taxonomy): domain Bacteria; phylum Chloroflexota; class Anaerolineae; order Anaerolineales; family Villigracilaceae; genus Villigracilis. The sequence goes on from CAYPHR010000279.1 coordinate 4,125, forward strand.
T
>CAYPHR010000280.1:0-4120 GCA_964410375.1 uncultured Anaerolinea sp.
GCCGGGGAATCCACCAGCAGAACGGCAACAATGACCTGTCCATGACCCTGTTTAAAGCGAACAAAAAAGCGATGGCAGCAGCCATCGCTTTTTGATATGGAACTAACTCTCTTCCATTTGTTCCTTGATCTTCTTTACCTGTTTCCCGCGTTCTTCCGTGTTGAGAAGGCGTTTGCGGATGCGATAACTTTCAGGCGTGATTTCCAGCAGTTCGTCGTCAGCGAGGTATTCGATCGCCTCGTCGAGGGACATCTGTCGGGGCGGAGTGAGGCGGATTTCCATGTCACCGCGCGCCGCACGGATATTGGTCAGGTGTTTTTTCTTGCACACGTTCACAGAAATATCCTGCCCGCGCGCATTCTCGCCCACCACCATGCCTTCGTACACTTCCACGCCGGGACCGACAAAAAGCGTGCCGCGTTCCTCCGCGGATTTCAGTGCGTAGGCGGTCGTCGAACCAGCCTCCCATGCCACAATGGAGCCATTGGAACGCGTGGCGATCGAGCCTGCCATTTCATCATAGCCATGGAAGATGGTATGCATGATGCCCGCACCGCGTGTGGAGGTCAGGAACTGATAACGGAAGCCGAGCAAGCCGCGCGTCGGGACGATGTACACCAGCCGCGTCATGCCCTGACCCGCATCGTGCATGTCCATCATCTTGCCTCGTCTTGACCCGAGCATTTCCACCACCGCGCCGACGGTTTCGTTGCTGGTCTCGATGTGGACTTCCTCGAACGGTTCAAGCAGGGCGCCGTCCTCGGCTTTGTGATAGATCACTTCGGGACGCGAAACCTGGAACTCATATCCCTCGCGGCGCATGGTTTCGATGAGAATACCAAGATGCAATTCGCCGCGCCCCGAGACGAGGAAATTTTCAGCCGAGTCGGTATCTTCCACGCGCAGGGAAACGTTGGTGCGCAATTCTTCATTCAAGCGTTCGCGCAATTTGCGGGATGTGCCATACTTCCCCTCCCTGCCCGAAAACGGGGATGTATTCACCCCAAAGGTCATACGGACGGTTGGTTCTTCTACTTTAATGGTCGGCAATGCAACCGGATTTGCAGGGTCTGCCAGCGTTTCACCGATGGCAATGCCCTCCAAGCCTGCCAGCGAAATGATATCGCCAGCCTTAACTTCATCCACCTCGACCTTGTTCAAACCTTTGAAGGTGTAAAGGTAACGCGCACTTTCAGGCAGGATCGATCCATCCAGTTTGATACGCGCCATCTTTTGACCGACCTTAATGGTCCCTGCGAAAATACGCCCAATGGCGGTCACACCGCGATAATCGTCATAACCAAGCGTGGTAACAAGCATTTGCAGGGGGGCTTCGGGATCCACTTTGGGAGCGGGAATATGCCTGAGGATGACGTCGAACATAGGCTGCAGGTCAGGTCCGAGGTCCGCAGAGAGACCCGCCTTACCAGCTGTCGCCTGCGCATACACGACGGGGAAATCCGCTTGTTCCTCCGACGCCCCAAGTTCGATAAATAAGTCAAAGGTCTCATTAAGTACACGGGAAGGTTCGGCATCTTTGCGGTCTACCTTGTTGATGACTACCACCGCCTTATGCCCCATTTGAAGCGCCTTCTTTAAGACGAAACGGGTCTGAGGCATGGGACCTTCCGCCGCATCCACGAGCAGCAGAACGCCATCCACCATGTTCATGACGCGTTCGACCTCGCCGCCAAAATCGGCGTGACCAGGCGTGTCAACAATATTAATCTTGACGGGCTGGTTCGTGGCGGGGTCAACGAGTGAAATGGCAGTGTTCTTGGCGAGAATGGTGATGCCGCGTTCGCGCTCGAGGTCGTTGGAGTCCATGACGCGCTCCGCCACCTGCTGGTTCTCGCGGAAGGTGTGCGACTGGCGCAAAAGACCGTCCACAAGGGTGGTCTTGCCGTGGTCGACGTGGGCAATGATGGCGATATTTCTGAGATCGGTTCGTTCGATTTGCATTTTCTTCCTTATAACCCCGCCGCAAAGGACGGTATGAATAAATTTACACACAAAAGCCCCCGGCTGGGAAGCCGAGGGCTTGTTTAATACTTCGGCGTGCAGGGATATATTATCAGAGAGTGAAGAAATTGGATAGGGAAATCCTTATTTCTTTTGGCTGAGCAGATCCGCCTTGAGCTGGTCAACGTTCAGCGGGGCATTCTTCAACGACGGCACTTCCGCCAGTTTCGCGCCGAGGCGGTCGCTGCGTTTTGCCATCTGTTCGCGGTCCTTGATCGGATAGAAGTATTCCATCGCCTGTGAAAGCCGCGCACGCAGTTTCTCGCTCAGGGCTGCCAGGTTGGACGGAGGCAGCACGAGAACAAAATCCGTAGCGCTCAAGTGACCGAGGAAATCGTCCACGCGGCTGAATTCACGCATGGTATTGCCGATCATCAAACTGATCGCGCGAAGCACATCATCGGAGGCGACAAAGCCGTACGCCTCACGGAAGGCGTCCATGTTTTCGAGCGAGACGAATAACAAAGCAGATCCATCCCTGCCAAGCACTTCGGATAACTTTTCCTCCACCAATGCGCCTTCCGGCAAGCCCGTAACGGGGTTGGTCAGCGAGCCCTGACTGACACGCTTGAGCGCATTGCGAACCCGCAGCCGAAGTTCCTGAATATCAAAAGGCTTGGTGATGTAATCGTCAGCGCCAAGTTCCAGCCCCTGCAGGCGGTCGGCGCGTTCGCGTTTCTCGGTCAGAAAAATGATGGGGATGTCCGTTGTGCGGCGGTCACCTCGCAGGCGGCGGGCAACCTCGTAGCCGTCGATATCCGGCAGGCGGATATCGAGAATGACGAGATCGGGAGCCGGAACCTGCAGTGCAGAGCGCACGCCGTCCTCGCCCCAGTTGACGGTGGAGACGTCATATTCCTGGCTGCGAAAATAAGCCGTGAGCATCTCTGCCACATCGGGGTCGTCTTCGACAATAAGAATCTTCTGTTTCGGGTCTGTCATGCCAGACTCTTATCAGGAAATGGGTTCTTTCTGGATGATGAACTCGCAGACCGAATCACCCATGCCGACGCACTTGGATTCGTTCACGCGGAACTCGTTCCCGCCGGAGACCCACTTGAGGCTTTCCTGCAAAAGCCCTGTGGCAATAAAGCAGACGGGTTTGTCTGCGCCCGAGCGCCCCCAGCAACAGGGGCATTTGTGGATCGTCCATACCCATTCGGCGTCTTTTTCTTCGACAGAAGTCTGTTGGTCACTTAATTGGGAGAAGATCTTGGCAAAAGCCGGCAGACCAATTCTCAGTTTGGATTGAAGCGGAAGAACGACAAATGCCAGATCGGCGGCACCCGCCAACGCTCCAAAATTCCGAAGCGCATCGGCAAAGGTGGCGCGTCCTGCGCGGAGAGCCAGTCCGCGTCCGCCGCGGGGACCGTACATTTCCTCCAGCGCGGAGCCGATGGCGGAAAGTTCGCTAAAATCAAATCCTTTTTCCAGGTTATCGGGAGGATAGTTCTCAATATAATGACTCAAGCCGCCGAGGTTGAGGATGGCGTTCAAGCCGTTCCTGCCCATCACTTCTTCGAGGGATTTTATGGTGATCAGACCGAATTTATTGGGATAATACAGACCGGATTTTTCAAGGGCGCTCATAGCTACTCCACTAGATCAACTTCGCCAGATCTTCGGCGGCGCGACGCATATCGAGGAAGATCAGGCCCAGTTTGGCCTGTTCGCGTGCCAGCGCGGTGAGGACAGCTTCCTCACCGACCGACATCAAGATGACATATCCCTTTAAGCCTTTGATGTAAACCTGCTCGAGGGAGCCGCGCCCCAATTCACCGGCGATACGCTCACCCAGTGAAAGCATTGCCGCGGACATGGCGGATACACGGTCCTCTTCCACGCCTTGCGGAAGCGCAGATGCGATGCTCAAGCCATCTACACTTACCACCGCCGATGCTTCAATATCCGGTGACGATGCCTGTAATTCGCGAAGGCGATCCACCATTTGTTGTGTACGGTTCTTGGACAAGCCAGCCCTCCTCGGGAAATTTAAACGCCCGACCCACCCATTGAGCGTTCAGCTTAAAATTATTGTCCAACTATTTTAGAACATGGCTTTCATTGTGTCAAGTTCGTTGTCGCGCGGTTTACAAAA
>CAYPHR010000281.1:0-4118 GCA_964410375.1 uncultured Anaerolinea sp.
TCATGCTCATCGGGAAGTGGCTGACGATGGGCAGCATGACTCGCGCCACACGCTTGAAATTGCGGATGCCATAGATGGGAAGCGGGACTCCCAATGCGACCATCAGGTCGCCAAACACGCTTCGCTCACTGACGGTGGAAACTGCTTCTGCCAACCCGAGCCGGTCCGCCGCGACGGGGATGAACGCCTGCTTGAAACGGACATCTCCGAGTTGCGGTTTTGCCAGTTCAAAGACACGGCGCTCGAGCGTGTGCTTGAGTCCGCGCCCGTCGCAGAGTGGAGTCTGTTTGACGCCAGAAACAAGTTTCAGCGCGGCATGAAGCGGATATTCCCGTTCGTCGAGGCGCAGATACAAATCCACGCCGCCGACGCCGAAGGCATCCACTTTGCCATCCAGATCCAGATACATTTGGCGCGCCTTGTCGAGATCGCCATCCGTGCCGATGCGCTCGACGAGAATCTCCACGCCGTTGAAGTTGACGGTGACGCTCTTGTCGCGCTTGGAACTGCCAAGGCTGATACTGACCGCGCGTTTCATTTACCCGCTCACGAAGGGATTGTATTTCTTCTCATGCCCCACCGTCGTTTCAGGACCATGCCCCGAAAGCAGGCGGGTTTCATCGGGCAGGGTGTAGATTTGCTCGCGGATGCTTTTCTCGAGTGTGGAGAAATCTCCGCCGGGCAGGTCGGTGCGCCCGATGCTGCCGTTGAAAATGACATCGCCGCAAAAGCAGATGTTTTCCTGCGCGACATACAGCACGCAATGACCTTTCGTATGCCCCGGCGCAAAGCGGACTTCAAACTCGTTCGAGCCGAGCTTCATCGTCATGCCATGGACGAGGTCAATGGTCGGCTCGGGACCGGGATCAATATCAAGTCCAAAGAAGGAGGCGCCGCCGCCCGCGCGCCAAAGGACGTGGTCATCAGGATGCAGTGCAACATGCGGCAAGGGGTTGAGCGCATCCGCGATGGCTGCCGCGCCGCCGATATGATCGAAGTGCGCGTGCGTGTACCAGAGGTGACCGATGCGCCAACCGCGTTTTTGCGCTTCGGCGAGGATGAGATGCCCATCCCACGCAGGGTCGATGACAACAGCTTCTTTTGTATCAGGATCAGCAACAAGATAAGCATTAGTCTGCGCGGGTCCGAGGGTGAAAGAGATAATTTCGAGCATGGATGCACCTTTCATCAGCAGAGGCGACTCTCACAATTTAAGATTTGCGCGGAGAAAACAAATAACCGATCACAATCGAAACAGCAATCAACCCGATGGCGATCGGATAGATCACAAACGGATCGCGCTCAAAGATAAAACCCGCGATCGGCGGGGCAATGATGAAAATGATCGCGCTGACCGTTTCCATTGTGCCATAAGTGATGCCCATCTGCGAGTCATGGACAAGGTCACGCGCCTGTGCCAGCGCCATCGGGCGCGCGGCACGGAACCCGCCCATCAAAAAGTAACCGAGCATGAAAGCAGGCAAGCCCGTTCCCTGCCAGATCAACACGGCAAACAATGCCACCAGTGCCTGTGCGTATAAAAATCCGTTACGCGGTTTGGAGCGGCTGAGCAGAAGCGCCAGCAGGGAATTTCCCAGCGCGCCCGCGGAAAACACCCAGCCGGTTTCGCTCAAGGTCAGATTCTTGACGCCCTTCAGGAAATTCGGCGTGAGCGGCTGCGCAAGATACAATGCAAAAACTGTAAATGCAAAGATCATGACAAAGCTGACGAAACGCGTATTCTTCCACAAGCGGGCAGGCGGCGCTTCGGGGTCGTGCCGGTCAATGGGCTGGGCTTGAATAAAGATGATGAAGAGAGTGGATATCACGAATATCCCGAACGCCACCAAATAACTTGTACTCATGCCATATTGTTCAGCGATCAAGCCGCCTGTGACCGGTCCCAGCGCCATGCCGAGACTGAAGGTTGCAGTCGTAAGCGAGAGCGCCGTCCCAACCGACCATTTTCCGCGGGCGGCAGTGACATAGCTCCCGAGGGGCGAAGCGACGAATGCCGTCACGCCATATAAAAATAATCCCACCAGATAGATCGGCAGGGATTTGGCGAGTCCCATTGTCAGCGTGGCGGTAACGCCAAACAGCCACGCAGCGATCAACAACGGGCGGCGTCCCATCCTATCCGCGAGATGTCCGCCGGGGATGTGCGTGATCGCCATGAAAAATCCGAACGCGCCCAGTGCAAGCCCAACCTGCTGTTTGTCCAGCAGGAACTCATTCTCCAAACGGATCGGCACGAAGTTAAAGAACATCCCTTCGCCGACACCCCATAACAACAGGGCGCAAGCAATAAAAAAAAGGTTTCGATTCAAATTTCCTCTTTGAAAGACCCGACAGGTTTCCCCGCGGGTTTGATTTATGTTTCCAACGCTATGACGTTGTCAAGTCTCTATTCGACGAATAAAATCCCGCGCAAGTTCAAATACCTGATCACGAGCCGCGTCGCGCGTGACGACGTGACCGGATCCTGTTATATAAACCTTTGTCCTGTCCGATGCATTAACCAGCCCGGCGTAGATCCGCTCCATGTTTTCCGGCACAACATACGTATCATCCCTCGAATGGATCATGTACACCGGCACAGTCACCTTTGGCAGGGCTGCCTGCATCTTTCCCAACAACGCCTTCAGTTCCGCCGCCGAGCGGATGGGATTCAACGGATACGAAATATGTTCCTTGAACGCCTCTTTGTCGAACCATCCCGCGCCGGGCGCTTCCCTCGTTTTCGGCATATATGCCCTGAAATAGCTATACAGCTTGATCTGCCAGGCGGGATGTTCATCCGGCAATTCATACGGCGTGGATATTGTCACAACCCCCTTCACATCCAACTTCGTAGACATGAGCAGTGACAGCGCCCCGCCCATCGAAAGCCCGACCAGATAAACGCGATCCACCGCGCCGCGCAGAAGATTGTAGCCGTCTTCGACAGAAGCCGTCCAATCCATCCAGCGCGAGCGGATCATATCCTTGGGGCGGGTGGCATGTCCTGCCAGTCGGACTCCCAGACAGGTATAACCCTGCCCGTTCAAATACTCCCCCATCCAACGCATTTCCTTGGGCGTTCCGGTAAACCCGTGGATCAGCAAGATCCCAGTCCGCCCGCCGGGAAGAAAAAAAGGTTCAGTTGTAGGAATGGTTTGGGTGTTCACACCTTGATTATATCAATGAGCCCGCGCAGTCCCAACTCATATGAACGCCAGCCAAAGCCCGTCACCTTGCCCTTGCACACTGCAGAGAGCAATGACTTGTGCCGAAACTCCTCCCGTGCATACACATTCGAAAGATGAACTTCAATGACGGGAATTTGGATCGCTGGGATCGCATCGCGCAGCGCCACCGACGTATGCGTATATCCGCCGGGGTTAAAAACCACACCCGTCGCCCACGTCCGCGCATCGTGCAGCGTATCGATCAACGCGCCTTCGTGGTTCGATTGCAGGCAGGTCACCTCCGCACCCAACTCTTTTCCCAGCGCGATCATCTTTTCATTGATGTCATCCAACGTCATCGAGCCGTACACTTCGGGTTCGCGCGTTCCCAACAAATTCAAATTCGGTCCATGCAGAATCAATATTTTCATTTCAACACATCCTCCAAATCGCTTACACGCGTAGCGACCAACTCCACCTTGCCAATTTCGATCGGCAACGCAAAACGGATCGCCTTCGCATTCTTCTTTTTATCGACTCTCATAGCGCGGATGATCTCCTCTCGCGGCATTTCTGCGGGGATGTGGATGGGCAGTCCCAAACTTGACAACGTGGACTCAATCGCCTCGACCACGCCCGAGCCTGTCAGCCCGACCCGAGTCGCATACCTCGCCTCAACCGCCATGCCGATGGAGATCGCCTCTCCATGCCGCAGCTTGAATCCACTGACAAGTTCCACCGCGTGCCCGACGGTATGCCCCAAATTCAACGCCGCGCGGAAGCTCATCTCATACGGGTCTGCTTCAATGACCTGTATCTTCACCGCCATCGCGCGTTTGACCACTTCTTCGAGATTGGCTTTCACCCAGTCCATACCACGCTGGCACATGGCGAACAGGCCAGGGTCGGAGATGATACCGTGCTTGACCACCTCCGCCATGCCCGAAC
>CAYPHR010000282.1:0-661 GCA_964410375.1 uncultured Anaerolinea sp.
CACCAGCCCGGAACATGCGCGCATGAACAGTCCCTGCCCGGAACCTTCCATGCCAGCCAAGCCGATCACCTCTCCCGCGCGAACATCCAGATCCACGTTTTTGATCTTCAAGCGCATGTCTTCGATGGAAACATCCTTGAGCGAAAGGACAACATTCCCCGCTTCAGCGGGCTGTCTTTCACCCAGCGTGATCTCCTTGCCAAACATCATTTCCACAAGCTTCGAGGTGACATATGGGGCTTTGGTCTCACCCACCAGTTCACCTGCCTGCAGCACCGCCACCTGATCGCATAGGCTTTCCACGTCCTCCAGTTTGTGCGAAACGAAGATGATCGTCATGGATTGTTCGGGAAGTTTTTTGAGCGTAGCAAACAACTTCTCCTTCTGAGATGCGCTGATACCCGTCGTCGGTTCATCGAGAATAAAGACACGCGCGCCGAGGAAAATGAGACGCATGATCTCAAGCTGTTGACGCTCCCCCACCGTGACCGAATCCACATGGCTGTCCGGGTCAAAGGAAAAGCCGAATTCCTTTGCGAGCAGTCTGAAGTCCTGGGCGGCTTCCTTTCGGTTGGGAAACAGTCCGCCCGGCATGCCAAGCAAAAAATTGTCAAGGAGGCGCATCGGGGGGAAATCCAATGGATCCTGATGCAGCATACCG
>CAYPHR010000282.1:671-4084 GCA_964410375.1 uncultured Anaerolinea sp.
TACTTGATCGCGTCGGCTGGGGAATGAATAACGACGGGTTTGCCGTCTAGAATAATTTCACTGCCGGGGTCGGCTTGAATAAAGCCTGAAAGGACCTTCATCAAGGTGCTTTTACCCGCGCCATTTTCCCCCAATATCCCCTGAATGGTTCCGGAGGGAATGGTCAGGTTGATGTTCTTGTTGGCATGGACTTTGCCAAAATGCTTGTTGATGTTCTTCAGTTCAACGTTCATGGGCTTTTGGTTTCTCCATGATGCGTACGGTGTTAGAGAACGGGGCACAGAAAAAATCTGTGCCCCGTTTTGGGTTTACAACTTGGGTTATTCGGAGGCGCTCAAGCCCTGCATGCCTTCGAGAAGCTGCGGTAAATACCAGACCTGCTGGTCGGTGGCAACTTCACCAGCCGCAAGATAGGCTGTTCCATCCTGCAGGTTGATGGGACCAGTCCACAAGTTCAGTCCACCCGCAAGGTCAGCGATGAAGGCTTCCAGCGCGGTGGCGTTCTCGGCGCTCAACGCATTGCCGTTCACAAAGCCGATGGCGGAAGTGTCGTGGTTGTTAATGTCAGACCAGTCGGGTCCGGAGAAAATGAACTGGGACTGCCATGTGCCGTCGATCGCAGACTGGATGACGGTGAGATAGTCAGGACCCCAGTTGAAGTACGGAACACCGAGGCAGACATCCGGCGCGGCAGAACACGCGGCGACGTAGTCATAGGCGACACCAAAGGACGGAGTGCCTTCCGTAGTGAACTTCTGCGCTTCGGCAAGATTGACGGGGTTATCGATGCCGGAGATCACAACATCGAAGCCGGTCGAGTAGAAATCTTTGGAGACGTCCACCGGGTCGGTGGTGAAACCGGGGATGTGGAACCAGAAGCCGATCCAGGTCACTTTGAATTCCAGCGCGGCAGGATCATTGCCAGCCTGTTCCCAGCAGTGCTTTGCACCAAGGTAGGCGGAGGCAGCAAGGCGGCGGGTTTCGTCGTTGATCAACGGTCCGAGATAACCAATCTTGCCGGTTTCGGTGGTCAGCGCGGCAGCGCATCCGCCGATCATCTTGCCGTATTCCATGCGTCCCATGATGTTGGTCAGGTTCGCAATGGGTTCGTAGGCTTTACCGTCTTCCCACACTTGGTCGCCGGAAGCCATGATGACGAACACATCAGGATTGTTCTTGGCGAAGGTCGTGGAGGCATCCTTCATGTCATCGGAATTGAAAATGACGAGTTTTGCACCCTGGGCAACCAGCTCCTCAGCAAGTTGATCCGGGGTGGTGCCGGGTCGGTCGGCAGGATTGACCTTATCGAGATAGATCATCTTCGCGCCGATTTTCTCCTCAATATACAATCCGGCTTCGTAGTGAGCCTGGCTCCAGCCGTTGTCGTTATACGGACCGACAAGCAGCATACCAAAAACGAACTGTTCAGCCGGCTGTTCGGCAGCCGGTTGCTCTGCGGCAGGTTGCTCCGTAGTAGGCTCTTCGGCAGCCGGTTGACCTCCACCACAAGCCGCCAGGACGAGCATGAGTGCCATCGCAAGCATTGCGAGGCGGGCGAAATTCTTATGCATACTTCTTCTCCTTATTGAAATTTGTTTTTTGACAAAACTGGCAAGGTCAATTCGTAAATGGACCTCCTTTCAATTGTCTATACAATTCTACCAAATTAATGGTTTTGAAAAAGAGTACATCATGAACTTCTAAGGTGAACATCCAAATTCACCTCGCACCTCGCTCAAGACATCCGCTTGTTGCGGGGTGCGCTGTGTCTCACGCTCGATACGCTCCCACAATCTGCACAATAAAGGACCTACAAAACCCCTTGAAATTCGGTGGGATATCAAAGACAATTCTACCGCTTTTTTCCACTCTCCGGTGTGAGCATAGCCTTCGATGAAAACAAAGCGCTCCAACGGATCGTTGGGTGTATCATCCAACTTCAACGCCGTCTCTCCAAGTTCGACGACACGCTCCCAATCCCCCATCTGACGCGCCAACTCAGCCTGATTGAAATAAAAACACCAATCCTGCGACAGTTCGCCTCGGTAAAACGGACCTGGAAGCTGATTCTGTTTCTCGAACAGGATCACACTCTGATTCGAATACCGTACAACGTCCCGCAAATCAGGCGGAAGAAGACGGTTGTTCGCCTCCACTTCCGGATCGACCACACGGAAACAACCGGGCGGCGAATAATTGACCACCAGAATATTCGATGTATTCCCATGGAATGTTGGACCGATGTAATACAGCGAGTGCGCTTGACCCGGCTCCACGCTTGGCAACGTTCTGCCAACACGAATGGACGCGAAATACAACATCAAGTTCATCTCGCCGGGCGGACTGTAGATCCAATTGAGCGGACCCGTCAACGAATTATCGGAATAATACGTAACGGGCAGATCGTTCGAGAGCAGGATCGTCCCTTTTTCAAGCGCGGGGATGCGCAAGGTCATCTGCTGAAAAAAATTCTGCTGGGTCACCCAGTCGCGGCGGAAGATCTCATCGAGCCGGAAGTGGCGGCTGACCGCGAATCCGATCAACAATGCGACCAGGATCATCTGCACACGGGGATTTTTTATAAGCGCGATCATGCATGCCAGAAGCAGGCTCGCTCCCAGCATGAATGGCAGCATGAAGCGATCCATCGAGAAGTTGAACTGCGGAACAACGCCGATCACCCACACCGATCCGCCCGCCAAGCCCCAAAACACCAATCCGATCCATGCCGCCTGTTTTGCAAACTCGCGGTCATTTGTTTCGGCTGATCTGAATTGGAAGAGATAGATACCGGTGATGAAAATACCGGAGAATAACAGGACCAGCATCAAAGACAGTGTGAGCGGTCCCAGTCCTGTGATGCCGACGGTGAGGAACGGCAAAAGCCAGGCTTCGAAAACCGTCCGCCAGAAGCTCAACAAGACGTTACTGATGAGGAGCAATAATCCTGAAAGGAAATTCTCACGAAGCGCATCCAGCAGGACGTATTGATAGCTGGCGTTTTGATAGGTGAAGAAAAACATGCGCCAGACCGTGACGCCGATAAAGATGAAAAGATAAGGCAAAAAATAAAGGATTGATTTTTGGAGGCGGGCTTTGTTCGTTCCCTCCATCATTTGCCAGAAGAGGAAGATGCGCGCAAATTCGATGAAATAAAAATACTCCATCGTCAGCAGGTTGACGGCGGCGAGCAGATACGATGCAAGGAACAATGCGGTGCGGTGTTTTTCTGATCTCAGCGCGAGCAGTGATAAATATAACGACAGCAAAAATATGGAGAGCACGATGTAGAAATGGCTGTACATCAGCGCGATGTTTTGCTGCCCCATGCCCGGATAGACGAGAAAGAACAGACTTGCCCACAATGCAGGTTTGGGATGCGCAGGGTAGAGCGCGTGGAGAATCTTCCATAG
>CAYPHR010000283.1:0-1109 GCA_964410375.1 uncultured Anaerolinea sp.
GGAGCCCCATGCCTCAATCCACCCGCACCGCACGCGGATTCATCATCGCGCTCATCGCCACCGTTATCTGGTCCACCACCGCCATCTTCATCAGTTATCTCAATACCGCCTACCAACTGCCCGCGCTCGTGCTCGCCTTCTGGCGCGACCTGTTCGTCTCGCTCGGTATGCTGGTTGGATTATGGCTCTTCAGCCGCCGCCTTTTGTACCTAGACCGCGCGCACTGGAAGTTCATGATCATTTATGGACTGGTCGTTGCGCTGTTCAATTCGATGTGGACCTTTTCGGTTCAATACAACGGGGCGGCTGTTGCTACAGTAATGGCATTTTCCTCGCCCGCAATGACGGCACTCCTGAGCCGCATCGTCCATAAAGAGACGTTCAGCAGCATTAAGATCATTTCGATTCTGTTGAGCATCGCAGGGATCATTTTCGTTTCAGGCGCGTATAACATCGCAACATGGAATCTCAACCCGCTTGGCATCATCTTTGGGTTGCTGACCGGTTTGATGTTCGCCATCTACAACTTGCAAGGCAAAGCCGCCGCAGACCGGCACATCAATTCATGGACGGCGCTGCTCCACAGCTTTGCATGGGCGACCGTCTTTTTATTCTTCTTCAACATTGGGAATGACCTGTTCATTTCCGGGAAAACCCCGCTTGCCGATATGCTCTGGCTGGGAGATTCAATTTCAGGCTGGGGAATTCTATTCTTCCTCGGCGTGGTCCCTACACTCGGCGGGTTTGGGTTGTACACCTTGAGCATCCGTTATCTCTCTCCCACCACGGCAAACCTGATCGCCACACTTGAACCTGCATTCACGGCGGTTTGGGCGTATCTCTTCTTGAGTGAAATCCTGACAGGCGCTCAGTTAATCGGAAGCCTGCTTGTACTGGTTAGCGTGCTCCTCTTGCGTTTTAGCGATTAAGCTCCCAGATGATGCGCAGCCCTTCGAGCGTGAGCCACGGGGCGATGATATCGATGACCTTTGTCTCTTTGGCGATGACTTCCGCCAGTCCGCCCGTAGCAACGACCTTCATGTCGCCTCCTAATTCGGACCTGAATCTTGATACCATTCCCTCGACCATGCTCACATACCCAAACAGCA
>CAYPHR010000283.1:1119-4049 GCA_964410375.1 uncultured Anaerolinea sp.
AGCAGCCCGGATTGCATTGCATGGACCGTATTTCGTCCAATAACGGACGGCGGCACCTGCAAGTCAATGCGCGGAAGCTTCGCCGCGCGGGTATACAATGCTTCCGCGGCAAGATTGACTCCCGCCATGATCGCACCGCCAAGATATTCACCATCCTTTGTAACTGCGTTGAAAGTGGTTGCCGTGCCAAAGTCCACCACGCAGGCGGGACCACCGTAGAGTTTCATCACGGCAACCGCATCACACACGCGGTCTGCGCCGACGGCTTTGGGATCTTCATAGCGGATTTTGATGCCGGTTTTAACCCCCGCATCTACTACAAGCGGCTCCTGTTTAAGATACTCGAGGCAGGCTTGAACGACACGCCCGGTCAACGGCGGGACTACGGATGCCAGTGAAATCCCCTTTATATCCAATATTGTTTTTCCGGCATTCTGCAACAGACCAAGCAGTTGCAAGCCATATTCGTCAGGCATACGGTTGTGGTCAGTGGCGAGACGCCAGTGCGCGCCGAGCACATCGCCTTCATACAAGCCAAGCGTGAGGTTGGTATTCCCGATGTCAATGGTGAGCAGCATGTCAACTCTCTTTTGATTCAAGTTCCTGCGGAGATTTGATCCAGACGAAAAACAACAGGAATGCAAGCGGCAGGATGTGCATATAGAGACGGCTGAGCGATGTCCACAAGTGCCAATACAGATCGTGCGGCGTGATCAGGTAGATCACAAAGTAGGCTGACAACTGGATCAGGATGATCATTCCAGCTGTCCACAAGCCTTTGATGCGCTTCTCGCTTCTACCGACAATGAATCCGTAAACCATTATAAGTCCAATCAAGCTGACAGGGGCTTCGCCGGGCTTCCAAATGGTGGGACCCGCCTCGCGAAAGATAAGTATATAACGATCCCAATCGGTTATTTTCGCCAAGAGATCAATATCAGCGGAAAATATATCATTCGACGGGGCTAAAAAGACCTTAAAAAGGAGAACAACAGCAAGAGGAAAAGCGAGCCCCAAAAGATAATCCTTTATTACAGTGCGTTCACGTGTAAAAGCAATGATGGTCCAGATGAGCAAACCACTGATAACAACGACCATCCCTTCGTTCTTGGTCCATGCCGCAAGCCCAGCCAAAAATCCGGCAAGGATGGCGAGTCTCTTCTCAGCTGACATGACATAAAGCAACGTACATCCTCCCGTTCCCAGAATCAGATAAGCGATGGGGAAATCTGCCAGTTGACTCATGCCCATTTCGGCTATGAACAGCTGTGTCGTGAAGAGAACGACCGCAAGTGATGCCTGAATACCATCCTTGATAACAATGAGTAGGGAGAACAAAAGTCCAGCCGTACAAAGCGCCAGGACGATGTGAAAGACAATCGGTCCCCAGACCGAGTTCTTTTTCAAAAAAACCCATGTGATCGCATTGCTCAGAGTCATGAATAAAGGATAATCTGGGTGACCCAAGGAACGAGAAAAAGTGTTTCTCCAGTCATCTCCGTCCACGAGGAAACGGGAGACTACGTTCCAATTCATCCATGCATCCATGCTTCCGTGAGGGAATTGAAACCCATACTGCAACAGGTTGACCACGAAGATCGCAATGCCAAATGTCAGAAGGATGAGCCAGACCGGGTTGACATCCCAGCCAGAACGGAGTGATGGAAGCGCGGAAAACAAATCCCCTTTAAAACGAAACAGAATCCACAGGGTTAGAGCAATTGCAAAGACAGTTTCAATAATCGTATAGGTTTTGAGAGAAAACCCAAGCCAAATCCAGAGAAAAGCGAACAGGGATGAAAGACCAAACCCTGCCGCCGCTGCCAGAAAAAATTTTATAAGGAGGTGTTTTTTCTCAAGCGACCGCCACACAAGATGAATAAAACCAAACCCCATCAACAGGCGCGGAACCAAACTGAGAAAGGCAAGAAGAGCCATCATGAATTAACGTTCCAATACATGGACGAGATATAAGCCAAAGCCAAACCCCTGGATCTCGTACTCTGAAATGTGCGTGTCGAGCCAACTTTGGAGATTGATACCGCCTTCTACATTGCAGATTATCCATTCTTCATTTGTTCCGGTGGTTAGCACCACCGGCGCTATGGAGTACTGCATCAACAGAAATTCTTCCAGATCAAATTCGTTTGGGTTTCCGAGAATGGTGGATTTGTCCACATATCCAGCTTGGTCAAGACCGGGAGGAAGTGCATCCCGCAGGGGTTGAATGCGGTCATCCCATCTTGTGACCATCTCCATAGTAAGACCAGTCCAAGCCCGGTCATGTCGCGATTGAAATATCTGAAATGCGGCGACCAGAACGGACAAAATCGCCAGAGTCAGTGGGGCGGCATTTCGAATACGTTTCATGATGATATTTTACTTTAGCGTTTATGGCACTGCCGCATAGAAGGGAGACAGCGCCTGCTGGATGGTAAAGATGAACCAAAAATTATTCACCATCCACACAAGGGTGATGGCTGCCATCCCCCACTGAAACCATTTTTTATTCTTAAACACTGAAAGAGCAAGCGCAACGAAAAGGATCAGTGAATATACCCAATAGGAAGCGTATAGAAAAAGCTCTGTGCCGTAGAACAGGTGAAGCAGAATGTTGAAACCAAATGCGCCCAACAGTCCCAGCATCAATGGCACATGCTTTGACGTACGGAAATTCTTTACAAATACAGCAAATGCGCCAGCCAGCAGCACCAGCCACAAGGCGGGAGCAAGTCTGGCAATTCCTTTGTAGGGGGCGAGTCCGCCTGTACGAACATCAAAAGTTTTCATGTCAATTGTTGGGAACGGAGGTTTTTCCGAAACCGCTTCGATAGGCTTGGGACCTACAAAACCATACAGAAGTGTAGAACGGATAACGACCTGCAATTTACGAGAAATGGATCCCGGATCGGATAAACGCATCGGGTCGG
>CAYPHR010000284.1:0-4033 GCA_964410375.1 uncultured Anaerolinea sp.
GCTGGCGGAGCGATCGTTCTGCTGAATCAATCAGGCTTGCTATCCTTCGATTTGAACTGGTGGGCGTTCTTTATTGTGATACCGGCTATTGGCTCATTTCGCAATGCGTATCATCGCTATCGCTCTACAAATAATCTATTCGATATGAGCGTCATGATGCCTGCCCTGATCGGTCTGATCATGATCGGGTTGATGTTCAACTTGTTGGGCGGCAGCGGCTGGAACTTCAACTGGAACTTGTTGTTCCCCATCATGCTTATGATTATTGGCTTGGGCATGATCTTTGGTCGTTCCCGTACGGAATGAAACCTTTTGTTGGTCGCTCGGCGCGGCGTTCATTTCGTCCAGCCCTAAACAGGGTCATGCTCATCGTCCGACTGTCACATTCACACAGAAGTGACCTTCGATAAACACGCCAGCAATGCTTAACAAGCGCCCCGGATGTCATCATCCGGGGCGCTTTTCGTTGGATATTTTATTGGAATAACCTTCGATGGACAAAAACGGGGCTGACCATCGATCAGGCGTATAATGAGATCACGGTCACATGACCGAAGTCACAATCCCATCAACCTGCATCATGGAGGCAGCAATGGCATACACACTTGAAACAACCGTAGGCACGATCATGGACGACACCCGCGCAGTGGAGGTGCTGGAGAAGTACGCTCCGGGCATTTCAAAGAATCCCATGCTGGCTTTGGCGAAGGGCATGACGTTAAAGTCACTGCTGGAGATGCCGCAAGCCAAGCAGTTCGGCGTGACCGAGGAGATGGTCACCAAGGTGCTGGCAGAGATCAACGCACTGAAGAAGTAAACCGTAAGGGAGTGTATCCGCAGATCGCGCCGATACAAGCAGATTTTCCCCTGCCCGATCGGTGTCATCTGCGGAGCACTTCCGGAAAGATCCAGTAAACCGGGGCTGTAGTTCATAAGGGGGATGTCCGCTATTGGGAAAGCATTGGATACTTACGGGGGCTTTTTGTTTTCACCGTGCAAGTCAGTGACACCCATTCCATTTGCAGGAGAGAGACGTATGCTGCCGCTTGAATTGGAAGTAAAGTCATCGTACACCTTGCGGGTACTGTTCATCGGGCTGTTCACGCTGGGGCTGGGGGCGCTGGCGATGCTGCTGGAACAGCGCATGTGGGCAAGGACCTTCACGCACGAGGGCGTGACGCGGCGCGACGGAAAGCAGTTCCGCTGGGCTGACCTGCTGGAAAAGAATGCAGTCTATATGCGGCAGAGGGGCGCGGGTCAGGGGTCGTTGAATAATTACGAGCTGGTGTTCAAGGACGGGAAGGCGCTGGTGTTCCACCGCATGCTGGAGAACGAGGGGGAAGTGATGCGGTTTCTTGAGACCGTGTCCGCGCAGGGGAAGCAGGCATGAGCGCGGCTGGGATGCTCCCGATGGAGTTACAGGTCAAAAGATCGAGTTATCTGGCGTATCCGCTGGTGATCGTGCTGACGTTTGGGCTTGCCATCCCGGTGTTGATCAGTCATGGACGTCTGTTTGCAAAGACCTTCGATCAGGAAGGCGTGATACGGCGCGACAAGCGCAAGTTCTTGTGGATCGACCTGAAAAAAGTGGATTTTGTGTACAAGCGCAGCCGATACACCACTACAACGCGGCTGACTCAGGTCCACCTGATCTTCCCGGACGGGAAAGCGATCGTCTCGCCCCGGTCACTGGTCAACGAGAAGGAAGTGATGGAGTTCATCGCCTTTCTGGCAGAGAAGAAGTGACCGGTCAGCCGCATGATGCCGGATGATAAATCTGCGGTATGATTGCCCGAACCGACAACTTAACTCATGGAGGATGAGCATGGCGATCATAGAAGTCTCTCAAGCACAGGGGCGTGTCCCCGTCACCGTATTTCATTTGCAGGACCGAGTCAATTTGGGGAATGCCGCCGAAATGGAGAAAGCGGCGCGGGAAGCTTTCGAGAACGGCGCGCGGGATATGGTGATCGACATGACGAAGACACCGTCCATCACCAGCGCCGGCATCCGCTCGCTGGTGGCGATCTACAAGTTGTTCTCGGCGGACGGGACGAACCGTGTCAAGCTGGCGTGCGTCTCCCCCCAGATCCGCGAGATCTTCGAGGTGGCGGGCATCACCCAGCACGTCGAGATCCATGAAACAGTGGACGATGCGGTGGCGTCGTTCTAACATCCCATGTCCATCCTAACGGAATTTCACGAGAACACCGCCCGTATCCGGCTGTCCGGGGCGATCGACTATTCCACACAGGATGCGTTTCAAGAGGAAAACAATAAAGCGCTCGGCGCGGCACACATCACAGAGATCCTGGTGGACTTGGATGAGGTCACGTTCCTGGATTCGTCCGGCATTCGGGCATTGCTGATGCTTCAAAAGGATGCGGTCCAGACCGGCAAGGCGCTGGTCATTTTGAACTGCCGGCATCCCGTGCGGGAGATCTTCGAGATCGGCGGCTTCGACCGCATGTTCACCTTCCGCTAAGAGGTCACCTTCGCGCCAGGGATGATCGTTCATACCCCGCCCGAAGCTGTCCCCGCGGCGGAGGCGAAGTCAACGCCGCATCCTGTCCGCGCAAACCATTCCACTACCGGAGATTTACCCATGCGTGAAGAGACCATTCAACTCGAAATACTGCGCCAGCGCATCGAAGCCGCGGAGAACGAGTCGGGCAACATGTCCGATTACCTTGACCGCGGCAGACCCACTGGAAAGGAAGCCAAGTCCGCGCAGGAGCGGATGGAGCAAATGACGGAGCTGGCAAACAAGCTAAAGGCGGAACTGCGCGACCTGATCGCAGGCAGTCCGCGAGAGGCGGTGGAGGAATGGGTCAACTGGCACAAAAGCGTGCTGGAGGACATCCTTAAACAGCCTCCAACCGGACCGAACGGAAAGACCCGTCAGCATGTGGCGCGCACCACCCTCGCTGAATGGGAGGAGGTCCTACAGGGCGGGCGGGAACACGTCAACATCAACTGGTATTTCCTGAAGGACTACCAGGAAAAGGCGCAAAAGACTTTCAAGGGCGGCAAGTTCGGCGCTGTTCCTGCTCAGAATAAATCCACGAAGAAAAGCTGGTGGAAGTTCTGGGAATGAAAGCCGTCCGTTTCGTCGGCGTCAACCAACCTTTGCAAATGCAGGATGTTCCCATTCCTGAAATTGGGGGACGGGATGTGCTGGTCAGGGTCAAAGCCGCGGGCATCTGTCACTCCGACGCGCACTACCGCGCCGGGGTTTCGCCCGTCCGCCCGATGCCGCTGACTCTGGGACACGAAGTGGCAGGCGTGGTAGAAAAGGTCGGTGCGCAGGTCACGGATTTGACTGTCGGCGACCGTGTCTGCCTGCATTACAACATCTCGTGCGGCGATTGCCGTCATTGCGCCACAGGCAACGACCAGTTTTGTGAAACCGTCACAATGATCGGTCACTTTACGGATGGCGGTTACGCGGAATATATCGCCATCCCCGCGCGGAATTGCATTCCCCTGCCGGATGAAATTCCCTTCGAGCAGGGCGCCACGCTGATGTGCGCCAGCGCCACCGCCTTCCATGCACTGCGCAAGAGCCGCATCCAAGCCGGGGAACGCGCGGCGATCTTCGGCGCGGGCGGGCTGGGACAGTCCGCAATTCAACTGGCGAAAGCATTCGGCGCGCTCGACGTCTATGCGGTGGATATCAATGATGCAAAACTGAACCTGGCAGAGCAGTATGGCGCGATCCCGGTCAACGCAAAGGAAGTGGACGCGGTCGAAGAGATCCGACGGCTCACGAACGGCAAGGGCGTGGATGTCGCCATCGAGATGATCGGGCTTCCGCAAACCATGCGGCAGGCGGTTCAGGTCACCGGCGTACTGGGGCGCGCGGTCATTGTTGGACTTTCGGACAAACCGCTCGAACTCAACACCTACACCGAGTTGATCGGTCGTGAAGTGGAATTGATCGGTTCGAACGACCATCACTTGCAGGAACTTCCGTTGTTGGTGGAGATGGCGCGCAGGAACGTATTGGACACGTCAAGAATCGTCAGCAAGA
>CAYPHR010000285.1:0-4009 GCA_964410375.1 uncultured Anaerolinea sp.
ACAGCGATTTCAGTAAAAAACATCGGCAAACGCTATAAGATCGGCGCGGCGGAGACGAAATTCCGCTACAACATGCTGCGCGACGTGATCGTGGATACAGTCTCCGCGCCCGTGCGGCTTGCCAAGGCGATGATCGGCAAATCCGACCGCCGCATGAACCAGAATTTCGTCTGGGCGCTGAAGGATGTCTCTTTCGATTTGGAAGAAGGCAAGGTGCTTGGCATTGTGGGACGGAATGGCGCGGGGAAATCCACCCTGCTCAAAATTCTTTCCCGCGTTACTGAACCGACCACAGGAACTGTCACTGTGCGCGGACGGGTCGGCTCTTTGCTTGAAGTTGGCACGGGCTTCCACCCCGAACTGACGGGGCGCGAGAACATTTACATGAACGGCGCAATTTTGGGAATGAAACGCTCCGAGATCGATTCCAAGTTTGATGAAATTGTGGATTTCTCTGAAGTGACTCAATTCATCGATACGCCCGTCAAACGCTATTCGTCGGGGATGTACCTGCGGCTGGCATTCGCCGTCGCTGCGCATCTTGAGCCTGAAATTCTCGTCGTGGATGAAGTGCTGGCAGTCGGTGATGCTGAGTTCCAGAAGAAATGTCTCGGCAAAATGGGCGATGTGGCACAGCAGGGACGCACGGTCTTGTTCGTCAGCCACAACATGTCCGCGATTTTGCGTCTCACCGAAGAAGCGATCGTGCTGAACAAAGGGCAACTCATCATGCGCGGACCTTCGCAAGAGGCGGTGGACTTTTATCTTTCGTCGGGGCAATCGCAGGCGGGCGAACGCACATGGGAGGCGGACGAAGTCCCAGCGGCGAGTCAGCCGTTTACGCCGATCAGCCTCAAAGTCAAGGAAAGAAGCGGGAAGGTCGTGGATACTGTCCGCTCGACGGAGCCCGTCATGCTTGAGTTCGAATACAAGCTCGATTCACCCATCACAGGTTTGCGCGTTGGATTGTATGTCAGCACGATGCGCGGCGAATATATTTTTACGTCGTTCGATACCGACACGCCCGCGCTGTATGAAAAGTTCGACACGCGCAGTGCGGGGCATTACGTCAGCCGCGCGGAGGTTCCCGCCGATATGTTCAACGAAGGTCGTTACATGGTTGGCGTGAATGCAAGTTCGTTCGGCGTGCGCCGTTATTTCATGGATGAGAATGCGCTGGCGTTCAATGTGGATATTTCGGGCGCGCCCGGCACGCAGTGGGGCGAGCCGCGCGTGGGTCCGATCCGTCCGCGTTTGAATTGGAAGATCGAGAAGATAGCATAGGTCACGCTTGTAGCGTGACTGTCACGTTACAAACGTGACCTACGGAAAGTTTGATGACAAAAACAAACACCCTCCGCGAAATCTTGGGCGATCTGCCCTTCACCGCCGAAATTGACTGGATGTTTCGGTCGAAGAATCGCGCGCGCAAAGATCATTACAATCTTTCGCGTTTGCAAACGTCATTGCCCGCGGCGGTGGAAATGGTCAAGCCGTTTGCAAAGAACGCCCCGCGCGGAAAAAAAGTTTTGTTCTTTTCCACGCTTCATTACTGGATCGAACAATCCGCGTTTCTCAGTCTCGCGCTCGCGGGGCTGGGACACGATGTCACGTTGTTGACATTGCCCTATTCCGAGTGGCACAAGGTCAAGGATAAGTTCACACAACGCCAGCGGATTCTTCATACGAAGGATGCTCTTGCTTCATTGACTCCTTTAGTCAGGCACGCTTCCATGCTCGACCTCAAACCTGCTGCTGATCTACCAGCATCTCTCCACACTGATATTGAAGATGTCTCCCTGTGGGATGCGCAATACACGCTCATGCGCGAAGAAGTGGACATGAACAATCCGTCCGACCGCGCGTTGTATGATCTGCGCATCCAGCGCAACACCTTCGCCGCCAAAGCCGCGCTCGAATGGATACAGGTGAACAAGCCTGATGTGGTTTTGATTCCCAACGGCTTGATTTTGGAAATGGGCATTGTCTTCCGTGTGGCGCGCCATCTCGGCATTGACGCGGTCACCTACGAGTTCAACGACCAGCGCGAACAGATCTGGATCGCGCAGAACTCGTCCATTATGCGGCAGGAGACGGATTATCTCGTTGAAGCGCGCTGTTCCCAGCCGATGACCGATGAAATGTTCGAGCGTGTGGCGGATTTGGAAAATGCCCGCCGCGGCGCACGTGTGTGGGGTAAATCGAAACGTTTGTGGCAGTATGTCTCGTCA
Organism: uncultured Anaerolinea sp.; assembly: GCA_964410375.1. Taxonomy (GTDB): domain Bacteria; phylum Chloroflexota; class Anaerolineae; order Anaerolineales; family Villigracilaceae; genus Villigracilis. The sequence goes on from CAYPHR010000285.1 coordinate 2,232, forward strand.
CAGGGTGCGGAATCCACACGAAAAACACTCGGCTTGGATGACCGTCCCGTCGTCATGCTCGCCGCGAACGTGCTGGGCGACAGCCTGACGCTCGGACGCGACATCTTCGCCGCCTCCATGACCGAATGGATCACCAAGACCGTTCAGTACTTCGCCACACGAACCGACGTGCAGTTGGTTATCCGCGTGCATCCCGGTGAGAAACTTGTGCCGCAAGCCAAGTCGATGGGGACGGTGGTGAAGGAAGCGCTGCCTGAGATTCCCAGTCACATCCACGTCATCGGCGCGCTGGACCCGGTCAACACCTATGACCTGATCGAGATCGCCGATGTCGGTCTGGCGTATACCACCACAGTCGGTTTGGAAACCGCGATGAACGGGCGTCCCGTCATTTCGTGCGGGCAGACCCACTACCGCGGACGCGGCATCACGCTCGACCCGAACACATGGGACGAATACTATGCGATGCTCGAAAAAGTATTGAGTGATGTCTCCGATCATCAACTCAATGAGAAACAGATCGAATTCGCCTGGAATTACGCCTATCGTTTCTTCTTTGAATATCCGCGCCCCTTCCCGTGGCGTTTGATGAACTTCTGGGACGACCTTGAAATTTGGACGCTGGATAAAGTCTTGAGTGATGAAGGTATGGCGCAATTCAAAGATACGTTCGGCTTTCTGGTCGGCGAACCATTTACGTGGAAATAAAATTTGTAGGGGCGCAGTGATGCTGCGCCCCTACGGGAAAAAATATGACCAACGACACCAAACAAAAAGTCCGCGAATTCTATGACGAGATCGGCTGGCAGCAGGAGGACGACGGGCATTATCAAAACGCCCGCTACGAAGACCTGCGCCCCGTCTCGCGCGAATACATCCATAAGACACGCCTGCGTGTGCTGAACGGTCTCATCCCGACGGGTCGCTTCATGCTGGACGCGGGGTCTGGTCCTGTCCAATATGAGGAATACAAGGCTTATTCAGCGGGCTATGAAAAGCGGATTTGCTTGGATATTTCCATTCAAGCCTTGCGTGAAGCGCGCAATCGCATCGGCGACCACGGGCTGTTCGTTGTCGGTGACCTCGCCAACCTGCCCTTTAAGAATGATGCGTTCGACGGCGCGGTCTCGATGCACGCCATCCATCATCTGGCGTTGCCCGAGCATCCGCGTGCCTATGCGGAGATCCACCGCGTGCTGGCGGCGGGGCGGATGGCGGCAATCGTCAACGGCTGGCATAATCCGCTGTTGATGCGGATGGCGGAACCGCTGATCGGGTTGATGCGCAAACTTTCAGGACGTTCCGAGAAGAAGAAAAAAGAATGGATGAACGACGAAGCGCCTACGGGCACCTTCGTCGAAAAGATGACGCCTGAATGGCTCAAACGCGAGATCGGCTCGCAGATGACGATCGAGATCAAACCGTGGCGCAGTTTGAGCACGCGCATCCTACGTTGGTTCGTGCGCCCCTTCGGCGGGCGGGCGTTCTTGAAATTCATTTTCTGGCTCGAAGGTGTCTTTCCGAAGTTCTTCGCCGAGAACGGACAATACCCGTTGATCGTGGTCAAGAAATAAAATGCTCTGGAAGAAAAGACTATTTCCTGAGATTTTGTTCCTGCTTCTTATCTCAGCCGTTGTGTATTTGCCGCGCATCGGCGATCTGACCTATTACCGCGACGACTGGTATTACATTTATGACGGCATGATCGGCGGCGCGAAGGTCTTTCATGAGATGTTCCGCATCGACCGCCCCGCGCGCGGATTCTTTTTCGAGTGGTA
>CAYPHR010000286.1:0-4001 GCA_964410375.1 uncultured Anaerolinea sp.
GGCGGCGGCAATAACTTGCGGGATCAACATCCAATCTTCGCGCAGGAGGGTGATGTGGGCGGCTTCGATGGCGACATCGGTGCCTGCCTTCATGGCAATGCCGATGTTCGCTTGCGCGAGCGCGGGCGCGTCGTTGATGCCGTCGCCTGCCATGACGACGATGCGCCCCTGCGATTGGTATTCCTTCACGATGCGGATCTTGTCTTCGGGCAGTAAGCCTGCGCGGTACGAAATGTCGAGCGAACGCGCAACAGAAGACGCTACGCGTTCGTTGTCGCCGGTGAGCAATTCGATCGTTTTGATGCCAAGTCGCTTGGACTCCTGCAAAGCTTCCGGCACTTCGTTTCGAAGTGTGTCTGATACAGCGATGAAACCTGCCAATGTTTCATTCAGCGAAATGAATAATACCGTCTTGCCGTGCGCTTCCAATTCTGTTGCCTGTGCGGGCGCGGGAGAGCCGTTCAACGCATGCCGCCCAACCGATACTTTTTTGTCATCCACATCCGCGTTGATGCCGATGCCTGTGAGCGATTCGAAGTTGACGGCATCGCGCAGATCCACGCCGCGTTCCTGCGCGGAGCGGCGCAAGGCGTCGGCGAGGGGGTGCTCGGAGTAACGGTCGGCAGATGCGGCATAAGAGAGAAGCGAATTCTCATCCATGCCGTTCAATGAAATCACATCGGTGACGATCGGCTTGCCAAGTGTCAGCGTTCCCGTTTTGTCGATCAACAACACATCGGCGCGCGCAAGCGTTTCAAGATACTTTCCGCCTTTGATGAGCACGCCGCGTTTGGCGTTCGAGCCGATGGTGGCAAGCATGGCGATGGGCGTAGCAAGTGCGATGGTGCAGGAACATGCCACCAGTAACACTGCCGCGGTAGCGAGTGCGTTGCGGCTGATCAAAAATGTGAGTGCGGCGATGCCTGCCACGATGGGCAGGTAATACGCGCTGAATTTGTCGGCGAATCGCTGGACATCCGCACGGTGGGCTTCAGCTTCCTCGACCATCTTGATGACGCGCCCGAACATGGACTGCGCCCCCACGGCTTGTGTGCGGATTTTGAGCGTACCCTGCCTGAGGATGGTTGCGCCTCGCACCTGTGACCCGACACCTGCTTCCACGGGCATCGACTCTCCCGTCACCGACGATTGGTCCACTGCCGCGTGACCCGCGATGACTTCTCCATCCACGGGGATTGTTTCGCCGGGGCGCACAACGACGGTGTCGTTCATTTCAACGTCTGCAATGGGGATTTCTTTTTCTTCGCCATCGCGTTCCACGCGGGCGATTTGCGGAGCCATTGCTGTCAGGTCTTTGACGGCACGGCGCGCGCCCTCGGCAGTGAGGCGTTCAGTATAGCTGCCGATGTGCATGAAGAAGATGACCACCATGCCCGTTGTCCATTCGCCGACGACGAGCGCGGCAATCGCGCCAACGCTCATCAGCGTATGCGCGATAACCTGCTTCTTCAATGCCGCGCGGATGACGTTGAAGAAGATCGGCGCGCCGCCGAGCAATACCAGCGCGGCACCAACAGGGAAAGGGATGAATTCGGTCAAGCCTTCGAGCAGTCCCAGCCATTCGCCGAGAACAACGATAATGATGACCATGCCGAAAGCAAGCCCAAAAGCGGTGAACATGCGGTACGAAAAATCCGCAAGCATGGCATTGGGTGTTCTTTCATCATCGTCTTGTGCCACGGAGTACCCTGCATGCTTGATCGCGGCGCGGATATCCATCATTTTTACAAGAGATGGATTCAACTGCACGATGGCTTTTTCAGACGAGAGGAACACATCCACTTTTTGTACGCCTGTTACGCCGGCGATGGCATGTTGAACATGCTGTGTGCATTCGGCGCAGTCCATGCCTGCAATGGGAATCTCGATGGTTTGGATTTGGTTCATATTTATTTTTCGAGCGTCAGACCTGCGGCTTGCCATTCGGTCGTCCCGCCGTCCAGCATCCAAAGATTGGTGTAGCCCTGTGCGACCAATATGGCAATGGCTTGCTTTGCCATGCCCGATGTAAAGCAGTAGATGACGATCTTCGCATCTTTCTTCCCCGGAAGTTGATCCAGGTTCTGTGAGATCTCATCGTAGGGAAGGTGCAAGTCGGTCTGCGGGATGTTTCCTTCGAAAGGCGTGTGAACATTGACCATGAAGAAATCCTTGGCTTCCAGCATGGTTTGCAGTTCGGCTACAGATACAACGCGGTAGGGAACTCCGTCCATTTCCGCCTCGATGCCGATCTGGGGTGTCTTTTCCGCTGGCTGGCAGGCAGCGAGCAGGAGCATTGCAAACAATAGGATATTTACGAAACGAATTTTGTTGGACATGTTTATTTGATTATGGGGCAGTCGGATAGCCAGCATTGATCCAGGCTGCGAATCCGCCGAGCAAAGGGGTGACATTGGTAAAACCGTTTTCGAGCAGGGTGGACGCCGCACGGGCGCTCAATTCTTCGCTCGGTCAGGTGCAGTAGGGGATGATCCAGGCATTTGGGTCGAGTTCGCTGAGGCGGGTTTGAATTTCCGCGACGGGGATGTTGACCGCGCCCGCAATGCGTTGCCCGGCGAACGCATCTGCCGAACGGACATCCAGCATGATGGCAGTGCCGGATTCAAGTGCGGCTCTGGCGTCCGCGAGAGAGACGCGTTGAATCTCAGGATACGGGATATCCCCGGCGGCTGTCTGTGTCGAGTTGGCTGCATTTTGATTGGCAAACAGGAGCGCCAAAATGAGCAATACGATCCCGCCTCCAATGAAAAGGAGCGTGGGAAAAGGTTGCTTTTTTTTCTTTTTTCGTGGGGGCATGGCTTATTTCCTTGTCTTGTATAAAATTTGTCTTCTCAAATTATCCATGTTGAACATGGTCTAATCCCAGAGTGAACAACCGCGCAACATGGTCGTCATCCAGCGCGTAAAAAACCTGTCTGCCCGATTTTCGCGCGCGGACGAGGTGCATCTGGCGCAGTCCGCGCAGTTGATGCGAGACGGCTGATTCGGTCATGCCGAGTCCATCTGCAATGGCGCGGACGGACATTTCCCCGTCCATGAGCAGGGCAATGATGCGGATGCGGCTGGCATCGCTGAGGGAGCTGAAGAGTTCGGCTAACTGGATGGCTTTGAGTTCTGTGAGTTTTATCATTGAATATATGAGCAATTATTCATATGTTAGTATAAAAAGTTTATTTTGTCAATTCTTAGGTGTCACCGGTGTGCCGGATGATTGTCATATTTATATTTCACATTATAATGAGCCTTCGAGATTGACCGGCTTTGCTGGGTCGATTTTTTTGTTTATCACACCTAAAAAGGATTGGAATTGAATAATCTACCCATCAATGATGACGAAGCCCGCTTGGGGAAACCGTCCCGCCCATTATTTCGGACGATCGAGCGTGTGGCAAGTTACATGGTGTTTCGGAGTATCACGCTGCTCCTCGCAGTTGCGGCTGGTTTGTATCTGACGATTATGGTCGCCAACTTTGGCGGGTATATTGACAAGATCTTCGAGGGGAGAATTAACGAAACGATCCTCGGGATGCTTCGGGGGGGCTGGCTGCGCGACGTCCCACTTGACCAGCGGGAAGCGCAGATCGAAGAGATGAGATGGGAATTGGAGGAATCCTACGGCTTGCATGAACCGTTCCTCTTGCGCACCTGGAACTGGTTCATACATGGGTTGACACTGGATTTTGGAAACACCCGCTACAATTACAGCACCACCTATATCTCCTCTGCAAGCAGAACCAACGACATCCAGTCCATTCTCAAACTTGCGCTGCCTTATACATTGATCTTGATAGGTGGCGCGAATTTGCTGGTTTTCCTGATAAGCCTGGCAGTTTCCATGCGGATCTCACGCAATTATGGCGGTTTTTGGGACCGCTTGATCATTGCCCTTTCGCCGCTTTCATCCGTTCCCGCCTGGGTGCATGGAATTTGGCTGATCATCCTGTTTTCCGCGCATCTCCGCATCCTGCCTTTCCCCAAGC
>CAYPHR010000287.1:0-3941 GCA_964410375.1 uncultured Anaerolinea sp.
TGCCCTGCTGTTGAACAACGCGCGGCTGGCGGCGGAGATCGCCAGGGAAATGAGCGAGCGCAAACGGGAATGGGCGTTGTAATAAAAACACAGACCTGACAGGTTTCAAGGAACCTGTCAGGTCTTGAATAAAATTTGTCTCGCGCGGACGGTCGCCGAAAGGCTACTGGAATACGCGAGACGTTTTTATTTCACAAACTACGAATTCCCCACCAACTGCTCCACCAAACTCTCCGGCACCTGCACCGCGACCAGTTCGCCGCGCACGGTCACCACGCCGTCCACCTGAATCCATTCCTCCACGACCACTTTTCGCCCCTTAACTTCTTTGATCTTCGCACGAATTTCGAGCATCGGTCCCAGCGGCGTGGGCTTGAGGTAATCCACATGCAGGGAGGCGGTCAGATAACGCAGCGGCGGCTCGCTGTCCATGGCGCGGTTCTCGGCGCGATAGCCCGCCGCGGCGGCAGTCCCCGTGCCGTGACAGTCGATCAACGAGGCAAGCAATCCGCCGTAGACATAGCCCGGAATGGCAGTGTGGAACGGCTTGGGCTGGAAGTGACAGACCGACTCGTCACCGTCCCAGTAGCTTTTGATCTGGTGACCGAATTCGTTCATATTGCCGCATCCGTAACAGTGCGCAAAGTATTCGGGGTAGAAATCCTGGAAGGCTTTTTGTGTCATGGTTTTCCCTTTTGAAGATATTTTTCTCTACCTTACAAATGCCAAAATCGAACCGCAAAACTCGCAAAGAAAAGCCTTAATCCGCAGATGACGCAGATCGAGCAGATTTGAAAAAGAGCAGAAAAAAACTACAGCAGATGACGCAGATCGAGCAGATTTGAAAAAGAACAGAGAAAAAAACTGCGGATGAACACGGTGAGTCTTACGGCGTCGGCGTGCGGGTTGGCGTCGGTGTAGTCGTCGGCGTCAACGTGGCAGTCGGCGTGACCAAACTCTCCAGCACGCGGAAACGCCCGACCGTCTTCCATTCATATCCCATAAAGATGATCACTTCATATTCGCCCGCCTGCCAGCCGCCGATCGGCTCATCACATTCGGTATAGCCTTGAATGCCGCCCGTGCCCCATTCCTCGCGCCACGGCTCGGTCTCATAACACACCAACTGCCCGTTGCGATACCAGAGCGCCGTCCACTGCACGCCGGGGCGGGTATTGTTATAGTCAAATCCACCGTACATGATCGGGATGGGCAGTTCGAAAACGGTCTTGGGATTGAGCGGCTCGCCATTCCTTAACTCGGTCGATAACTGCAACGCCGTGAACACCGCCTCGGGGTTGGGCGTTTCCGGACCTGCGAACAGCGCCTCGATGGCATTGGGCAAAAAGGGCGTCAGGGTCAGCGTGGGCGTGTCCGACACAGACGGCGTCAACGTCAGCGTGGGCGTGAGCGTAATGGTCGGCGTCAATGTAATTGTGGGCGTCAACGTGATGGTCGGGGTCAGCGAGGGCGTGAGCGAGGGCGGGAAATAACGATAGACCATCTGCTCGCCGCGCGTCGGCAGCCAGAAGGCGAATCCCGCCAGCAGCAGGGCAAAAAAGAACAGCCGCCACGCATTGGCATTATGCCGCTTCCGCAAACTGTAGAACGACAGCTTGCGCGCCGCCTGCATGGATCTGACTGCCGCGCGGATGGACAAATATGCCCCCACCACGGCGAACAAGGCAATTACGATCACTCCGGTGCTAATATCCATGACGCGATTATAGCATTGGAAATGACTGACACTTTTTCACGTTTCTGTGTTAAAACTTGCACCATGACAACCGAAATCGTGCTCCTCAAACTGGGCGGATCGCTCATCACCGACAAGGACAAACCCTTCACCCCAAGATTGGATAAACTGGCAGACCTCGCGCTGGAGATCAAAACGGTTCTGGACTCAAACCCGAACCTGCTCCCGATCCTCGGGCATGGTTCCGGCTCGTTCGGACACGTCGCCGCGAAAAAGCACGGCACGCGCGACGGCGTGCGCACCCGCGAGCAGTGGATGGGCTTTGCCGAGGTCCGCTTTCAGGCGGCGGAGTTGAACCGTTATGTGATGGCGGCGCTTGTCAACGCCGGCATCCCTGCTGTTTCCTTTCCGCCGTCGTCTTCGATGGTCTCGAAGAACCGCAAGGTCATCCACCACAATATATTGACTATACGCAAAGCGCTGGATGTCCATCTCCTGCCGGTGGTGCATGGCGATGTGGCGTTCGATGAGGCGTTGGGCGGCACGATCCTTTCGACAGAGGATGTGTTCAAATTCCTGGTCGAACAGTTCTCCCCCGCGCGGATATTATTGGCGGGCATTGAGGCGGGGGTCTGGGAGGATTTCCCAGCGAGGACAAGGCTCGTGAAGCAGATCCAACTGTCCGATTATGAAAGGATGCGCGAGGGCATCGGCGGCTCGGCGAGCACCGACGTCACCGGCGGGATGAAAGCCAAGGTCGAGGAAATGTTGTCCCTCATCCAAAAGGAAAAGAAACTGACGGCGCAAATCTTTTCGGCAGAAGAGCATGGTTTTTTGACGCGCGCGTTGCAGGGCGAGAATGTGGGAACGCTTTTGACCGCCTGACATGACAAAAATATGACGAAAAACTCTTGCTTTTTTCATTGATTGTCAAGATAATAGAACGAGCACAGATTATATATAATTCAAGGAGACTCCATGGCAACGAAAGCAACCCCCAAGAAGAACGCCGCCAAGGCGAAGGCAAAAGCAAAAAAGATCGTCGCGAAAAAAGCCACGATAAAAAAAGTTGTTGCAAAAAAGACCACCCGCAAGGCTGCTTCCGCGAAAACATCCTTTAAGCCGACCAAACTGAAACTCCTGCGCCCCGTCCCCTCCGACATCGACATCGCACAAGCCGCAAAACTCAAGCCGATCATGCAGATCGCCAGCGAACTCGGCATCCGCGAGAGCGAACTCGAATTATTTGGACCGTACAAAGCCAAGATCAAACTTGAGATCCTGGAGCGCCTGAAGAGCAAGCCAAACGGCAAATACATCGACGTGACCGCCATCACCCCCACGCCGCTCGGCGAGGGCAAGACCACGACCACCGTCGGTCTGGCACAGGCGATGGGCGCGCACCTGGGCAGGAAGGTGATCGCCGCCATCCGCCAGCCGTCACAAGGACCGACCTTCGGCATCAAGGGCGGCGCGGCAGGCGGCGGGTATTCGCAGATCATCCCGATGGAAGATTTCAACCTGCACCTGACCGGCGACATCCATGCCATCACTGCGGCGCACAACCTGGTCGCCGCCGCGCTGGATGTGCGCGTGATGCACGAAAAGAATCAAGACGACGAAAAGCTCTTCAACGCGCTCTGCCCGATGGACAAGAAAGGCAACCGCAAGTTCTCGCCCACCATGCTGCGGCGCTTGAAGAAACTCGGCATCAACAAGACGAACCCCAACGACCTGACGCCCGAAGAGCGCAGCCGCTTCGCCCGCCTCGACATCGACGAATCCACCATCACCTGGCGGCGCGTCATCGACGTCAACGACCGCTTCCTGCGCGAAGTCAAGGTCGGCATGGGCAAGGATGAAGCGGGACACGAGCACATGTCCGGCTACGACATCACCGTCGCCTCCGAGATCATGGCAGTGCTGGCGCTGACCTCCTCCCTCGAAGACATGCGCGACCGTTTCGGACGCATGGTGGTCGCCACCAACAAGCAAGGCGAAGCCGTCACCGCGGAAGACCTCGGTGTGGCTGGCGCAGTGACCGTGTTGATGAAGGACGCCATCAAACCCAACCTGATGCAGACGCTCGAAGGCACACCCGCCACCGTGCATGCCGGTCCGTTCGCCAACATCGCGCACGGACAATCCTCCATCATCGCGGACAAGATCGCGCTCAAACTGGTCGGCAAGGACGGTTTCGTCATCACCGAATCCGGCTTCGGCGCGGACATCGGCATGGAAAAAT
>CAYPHR010000288.1:0-3914 GCA_964410375.1 uncultured Anaerolinea sp.
GATCAACCCGCTAACATCACATTCGGGATTTCCGATGTTTTCAAGTCTCGTTAGTTTTATGAATGACTTTGTCTTATAGTTCTTCATGAAAGGGGCGATACCTATTAATTCCCCTTTGTTTTTAACTAGCAATAGCCATAATAGGTTTTCATGCTGTCCAATGTTTTTCCACCATGCGAACAGCCATTCCCAAGTTAGAAAGATATCCTTTTCTTGAGTCTGTTGGAGCAATTGGTTCCAGTCTGCTCGTAAAGCTTCAAAGGATTGGATATCTTGAATGCGTGTAATTGTAATATCTTTATCCATGTTGTTGTATGTTGGGCGAGATGGTTTCCTTGTGAGCTGTATACGAGTGTCTAAAGTCTGTTATGAGCTGCGGTTTGCGTGTTTTTTGTTATTGTTTCTTGGCAGACTGGATTGTTTGTTGCAAGCCTTACATACTTTCATGGTTGTTTTGCACGAACAGCGGTTTCAGCTTTACTGACTTCCATTGCCTGGGTGACATCCTCGCCTAGGGAAACTCTACCCGCAGTAGGGATGCTAAAGCCATTGGTGCACCTTGAATCCATGGCTGTTACCCACTGAGCTTAGCGTGCCCGGTCAAGCGTTTTTTTGAGTTGGATATTGCCACATATAATGACCTTTAATGTTATAGCGAGTTTGTGATGTCATACCAAGGCGGTCTGTAAGTTTGCGAGCGGGGATTATAGCAGACATTCAATCGAAAATAATTTTAAAACCATTGGAGAATATCCAGAATCCGTTATGCTGTTTTCAGGTCGGAAGCATCGCACTAATAGACCGTATTCGTGAACTAAAAAAACTCTCTTGCGATCTTGTTTCACAAGAGAGTTTTTGAGCTGGTGAGCCGATATTGTGCCTGTTACTCCACGATATTGATCGGCAGGGCGTTATTGGTGCCAAGCGCCGCAACGGACACTTTCTGCGCGATCTTTTGAGCGATCTCGCTGAACGCCAGTGCCGCCGCGGATTCGGGGTTGCTGACAACGATGGGTTTGCCGCTGTCGCCGCCCACGCGCACGTTCTGGTCGATCGGCACTTTGCCGAGGAAGGTCGTTTCGGTGGCTTGTGCCAATTGTTCGCCGCCGCCCGAGCCGAAGATGTCCATGCGGGTGCCATCGGGAAGATCAAGGTAGGACATGTTCTCGACGACACCGAGAATGGGGACTTCCAACTGTTTGAACATGTTCAAGCCGCGCCCGGCGTCTTCCAGCGAGACGAGCTGGGGCAGCGTCACGATGACCGCGCCGCTGAGAGGCAGAGCCTGCGCGAGCGAGAGGGCGGCGTCGCCTGTCCCGGGGGGCAGGTCCACGATCAGATAATCCAGTTCGCCCCATTCCACATCGCCCAGAAACTGGCGGATGGCGGAATTGAGCATCGGTCCGCGCCAGATGAGCGGTTGACCGGGCTTGACGAGCAGCCCCATCGAGACCATTTTCAGTCCGTATGCCTGCGCAGGGATGAGTTTCTGACCATCGGGCGGCGGGAGTTTTTCCACGCCGAGCATGGTGGGTGTGTTCGGTCCGTAGATGTCGGCATCCATCAAGCCGACGCGCGCGCCGGTCATTGCCAGCGCCACCGCCACATTGACCGAAACGGTGGACTTGCCCACGCCGCCCTTGCCGGAGCCGATGGCGATGGCGTTGCGGATGGGCATCTTGACCAGCCCGCGCATGCGACCATCGTTCGGGACGTCCGAATCCATTTTCACTTCGACGGTTTTCAAACCTTCGATACTTTTTAGCGCATTGCGGCAGTCCGCTTCGATCTTCCCTTTCAGCGGACAGGCAGGAGTGGTCAGCATAACAGTAAACGAGACCTTGTCGCCTTCGATCTCGATATTGCGGATCATATTGAGCGTAACGAGGTCCTGACCGAGATCGGGTTCCTGTACTGTGCCGAGCGCTTTTAGAACAGCTTCTTTTGTAATAGTCATCAGTTTTTATCTACCAGTATCTTTAAGAATAATTCGTCATTGCGGGAAGTTGAGTAACCCCGCATTTTGGGTCGCTTCCTCCCGCAATGACGTTCGAGACCTACGCCGGCGGCGCGGCGGCGGCTTCCGCCTTGGCGGCTTTTGCCGCTTCCTTTGCCTTGCGGGCTTCCTCTTCGCGGTTGTAATTCTGCGGGCGGATACCCGCGTAGTATTGGGCGGGCTTCAGCAGTTTATCGAGATCATACACGTTGCGTCCAAACGAAGCGATGGCGAAATCGTGATCCATCTTGATCGCGTCGAACGGGCAGTATTCCGCGCAGAAACCGCAGTTCATGCAGATGTCCATATCGATATAGAACTCAGCGGGCTGGGGGATCGGTCTGCCCGTGTTCGGGTCGTTGGTACGCACGATCCAGATGCACTGCGGCGGACAGACCTTGGCGCAAATGCCGCAGGAGGTGCAGCGTACTTCCTTTTTATCGTTCGCGCCCTCATCGTACACCAAAAACGGCACGAAGCGGAACTCCTCCGGCGTGATCAATTGTTCCTCGGGATACTGCACCGTGAAGATGCCGCGCGTATCCTTGCTGGAACGGTGCGCCACACCTTCCTTCGTTCCATATCGTTTTTTACCGCTCAGCCACCATGAGATATCCTCGATATAGGTATTCCAATACCGCTTCCAGGTGACGATCATTCCTTTGATGATGCCTTTTCCGTACATGGGTAGGTTCTCCTTTTAGCGATCCACTTCGCCCATCACGATATCGAGCATCGCCAGCAGGGCAACGAAGTCCGCGATCTTTGTGCCGATGCACATCGTCTCGAGTGCGGTCAGGTTAATGAAGGAAGGCGCGCGCACGTGATAGCGGTACGGATTGGGCTTTCCATTGGACACGACATAGAAGCCGAGTTCGCCCTTCGGCGACTCCACACGACCATACGCCTCACCTGCCGGGACCCGGACCTGATACTGCGGTTTCTGCGAATTGATCGGTCCTTCAGGCATTTGCTTGAGCGCCTGCTCCAGGATCCGCAGGGATTGGCGGATCTCATCGAAACGGATCAGGTAATTATCCATCATGTCGCCGTTGTAGCGGACCGCCACGTCGAAATCGAAGCGGTCATAGACCGAGTACGGGTCGGCGCGGCGCAGGTCATACGGCACGCCAGCCGCTCGCAGACAGGGTCCCGTCACCGAATGCCGGATGGCTTGTTCGGCATCGAGCACTTTGATGCCGGTCAAACGCGCCATCAGGATCTCGTTCTCGTTCAGCAGGCGTTCCATTTCGTCGGTCTTGGCGGGCAGACGGTCGTGCACCAGATCCTTGATCTTTTGCAGTACATCCTCGGGGATGTCGCGCACCACGCCGCCAAAGCGGAAGTAGTTGCACATCATGCGCGCGCCGGAGACCGCCTCAAAGATATCGAGGATCAATTCGCGCTCCTCGAAGGCATACAACGAAGGCGTGAACATCGAACCAAGGTCGTTGATCAACATGCCGATGAAGATCAGGTGGTTCTGGATGCGGCTGAGCTCCGCCATGATGACGCGGATGTATTCCGCGCGCTCGGCGACGGGGATCTTCATCAATTTCTCGACGGTGGTGGCATACCCGAAATTGTTCGCCATCGAGTTGAAGTAATCGAGGCGGTCGGTGTACGGCATGATCTGCAGGTAGGTGTTGCGCTCGCCGATCTTGTCGTGGTTGCGGTGCAGGTAGCCCATGACGGGTTTCAACCCGATGACGGTCTCGCCGTCGAGGGTGACCGCCACGCGCAAGACTCCGTGTGTGGAGGGATGATGCGGTCCCATATTGACGACCACATGCTCGGTTTTCAAGGCGCGTTCGCCCTGGTCCATGGTGGAACGTTCAAGCGAGAAGTAGAGCGCGTCCTCGTTCTGGGGCGCATAGTTGTCGAGGTCAAAGCCCTCGGGGAGTTTTATATTATCGCG
>CAYPHR010000289.1:0-3857 GCA_964410375.1 uncultured Anaerolinea sp.
ATGAATGTAACCAAGAACATATGACTCACGGGCAGGTAAAGGTTCCCGCACCCACCACATTCGACTGACTCCAGAGTGTCTCGAATTCCTGTACATACAGCGCGGCGATCTCAGCATTGTCCAAAATGACCACATTCTCCTCATTCACACCATCCGCATTCGCCGAGAAATTCAAGGACCCCGTCACCACAATGCTGTCATCCACGATGATGACCTTGTGATGCAAAAAACTTGCATTTCCATCCTGGCGCACAGGCAGCCCTGCACACCAAAGAGTCTTTAACTCCGAACTCATGCCGGCGCTCCCAAACGTCTCGAAGATCCCGCGCACATCCACGCCTGCGCGCGCACGTTCCACCATCATTTGCGCCAACGCCGAATCCGTAAAGCTGAACGCCAAAAAACGGACGCTCACTTTCGCATCCCGCACCAGCGCAATCAGGTTCGCCATCGCCTTATCCTCAGGTGAAAACAGCACCTGAATGGGCGTGCCGTCCAGGATCGCCCACTGACTGCCCACCGTAGACGGCGCGCGCGGACCGAACTGCCCATTCCACACCTCCAGGAACTCGCGCTCAAAGATATATGCAACTTCGGTAGAACGGATGACAAGCACGTTATTATTCTGCTTGTAAACCCCATTGACCGTCGCATTCGTGGAGCCTGTCCACACGATCTGACGGTCGAAGATCCAAAATTTGTTGTGCATCAGCGCCGAACGCGCATCATCCTTGACCTCGATGCCTGCCCCTGTCAACATGGAGAATTGTCCACGCCCGGGCTGGGTGTCGTACTGCGTGCCGTTCTTGTCGTCCGCCATCCACTTCACATCCACGCCGCGGTTCTTCGCCGCGATCAACGCTTCCGCCACACGCGTAAGGCTGAACTCGAATCCCGCGATATGGATGCTGCTCTGCGCTTCATTGATGAGCTGGATCAGCCTTTCCTCCACAGAACCGGCAGGGTTGTTGGAATCTTTTATGGTCAATGGATCGGTGAAATAAACGTCCCACCATTTTTGAACAGGAAGCAGGGTTGGCGTCTCATTGACGGGGACAATGATCGGCGGTGTGCCCGTGATCGGAAGTTCGACGAAAGGCGTTTCCGTGACCGGCACGATGATCGGCGGCGGAGTCTCAGATTCGTAAAACGGAATCTGCGTCGGAGGGAAGTAAGGCGTCTCCGCCATGGGCTCACAAGAGACCAGCAGAACGATGACAAGCAGGAAAAGCAGCAATGTTTTCTTCATTTTGTTGTACCCAACGGTCAGACGCCAAAATCCACGATCTATTCCAATGCCAAAACATCCTGCGGGCTGCCGAGCGGATAATTCACCGCATCACTGGCAATGCGCTTGACCAGACCACCTAATACGGTCCCCGTGCCGACCTCTACAAAGGCGGATATTCCCATTTCAGACATCGCTTTGATCGAATCCGTCCAGCGTACGCGGGACTGCATCTGGGCTTTGATGTCGGCGCGGGCTTCCCCGGCGGTCTTCAATACCGATGCGTGGACATTGCCAATGACCGGCATCTTCAAATCGGTAAAGGTTGCAGCGTCCACTGCCTGATTCCACTCTGTCTGAATGGAGTCCATCAACGGCGAATGCGCTGCAATGGAAACCGCCAACGGCTTGGCACGTTTCGCGCCGGCGGCTTTTGCACCTTCCACGGCGCGCTCCACGGCTGCTTTTGCCCCGGAGATGACCACCTGTCCCGGACAGTTATCATTCGCCACCTGCACGAGTTCATCGGACGTGCTGGCTTCGGCACAGACTTTATCCAACGAGGGAATGTCCATGCCGAGGATGGCAGCCATGCCGCCGGGCGCAAGTTCCCCGGCGCGCTTCATCAGTTCACCGCGCCTGCGGACAAGCCGTAATCCGTCTTCAAAGGAAAAGGCTCCAGCGGCGGCGAGAGCAGACAACTCGCCAAGAGAATGCCCGGCAAGTGAAGCAGGCATAAAGTCAGGGTAAAGATGCGAAAAGGTCCGAAAGGCGGCAAGCGAATGGACGTAGAGCGCGGGCTGGGTGTTGACCGTGTCGTTTAAGTCCGAGTCCGGTCCGTTCCACATCAGGTCCGAAAGCGAAAAACCGAGGACGGCATCCGCCTCTTCAAAGGTGTGTTTTGCAATGGAATATTGCCCGGCGAGGTCTTTCCCCATACCAACGGCTTGCGAGCCCTGACCGGGAAAAATGAACGCAGTGGTTATCGGGTTGAGTTTCATACAGCCTCCAATGAAGATTAAAACACAAACGGGTCGTGAATGTCACGACCCGTTTTGCGGGCGGGGAAAATTCCCTACTCGTTGGGTTTCTTCTCTTTTTTAGGCTCGACGACTTCGCGTCCCTTGTAGAAACCGCAGGTGGGGCAGACGGTGTGTGGAAGGCGCTTGTTGCCGCAGTTGGAACAGACGACGGTGTTCACTGCCGACAAGGCATCCTGTGAACGACGGCGGTCGCGGCGTCCTTTTGAGTGTTTGCGCTTGGGATGTGGGGTCATGAAACTTTCTCCTTTATACAGACAGAAGACGGGCGCATCTGCCCGTCTGGTTTGGTTTTGAACGAAGCGGGCTGATTATATATGGAGGAGGCGGTACCGTCAAGGCAGTTTGGGTGTAAAATCCGGACCATGGAAAATCGGATACGATTCATCACCTTTTTGAGCAGGAAAGGCATCGTGCTGGCTCTTCTCGCAATAACAACTGCGCTGGCTTCCTGCGCGCCAGAAATTACCGCTGAGACGGAAGTGCCAGAAACCATCATAAGCCAAGCACCCGAATCATCCGTTGTTGATTTTTCCAACGCCCGTTCGATTGCATTGGCTGTCACTCCGAACGGGAAGGTGTATGCCGCCCTGGGATCGGGGCAAAGCATTCTGATCGCGTCATCCGCTGATGGCGGAGAAACATTTAGCGAGCCGGTTCCCGTCAGTGCGGATATC
Organism: uncultured Anaerolinea sp.; assembly: GCA_964410375.1. Classification (GTDB taxonomy): domain Bacteria; phylum Chloroflexota; class Anaerolineae; order Anaerolineales; family Villigracilaceae; genus Villigracilis. The sequence goes on from CAYPHR010000289.1 coordinate 2,946, forward strand.
ACGGCGCATGTCCTGCCTGTGGAACGCCCGGCAATAGCTGTGTATGGCGAGGATATTGTCGCCGCGACATGGCTGGAACCGACCAGTGACTACATGAGCGCAGCCGTTTGGTATGCAAGATCCTCGGACGGCGGGATGACATTCTCCCAGCCCGTCCAAGTGACCGTTGACGAGGGACACGAAATTGTCATGGTTCAGACCTTGTTTGACGAAGCCGGAAATCCGTATCTGGCATGGTTAAAGGATGGGACCCTGCGGTTTACATACTCGAAAGACGCCGGTGAGACGTTCGTTGATACGCAAACCATCGGGGATGGCGCTTGTGAATGCTGTCAACCCAGTATGCTTTTCAAGAATGGTCAAATGTCCATTGCCTATCGAAGCCTCGAACCACAGGCGGACGGCAATGATATCCGGGATATTGTTGTCTCCACTTCAAAGGATGGCGGGCGAACTTTCGAACCATTCACCCGCGTCAGCGACGAACACTGGTATTTGAACGCCTGTCCGATCGCAGGTCCATCCCTCGTCTCCTTCTCAGACACGTTGTATATCGCATGGATGGATGGACGCCGATCCGAGCCCAACAAGCCCTACAATGGCAGCGTCTGGTTTTCGGTTTCAAGGGATATGGGGCGGTCGTTCAGTCCAAACCTAAAGATCAATCCCGACCCGGATGTACATCAGACGATGCCGTCCCTTGCCGTGGACATGAATGGGCGCATCCATCTTGCATGGGAACTCCACGGAACCGCCGCGCAAACGATCAATTATGCGTTCTCGGACGATGGCGGCGCCACCTTCTCCACACCCCTGGAATTGGTGATAGCAGATCAATCAAACGGTTCCGTCCGCATGCCGTCCCTGATCGCCACATCCACCGGGCGGATATTACTCGCCTGGCAGGATAAT
>CAYPHR010000290.1:0-3352 GCA_964410375.1 uncultured Anaerolinea sp.
AAAATGATGAGCAGAAGTCCAATGGCTGCGAAGAGGGTGTATCGTTTCATGTTTTATCTCCCGCCCCATTTGATGGGATCGCCGGGGTAGCCGAGCGCCAGCCAGTCCAGCCGTCCGTTCCCGCCGTGGCAGGAATCACATTGCAGAGCCTTGTCGGAAGTCTGTACCATGTGGGTGGTGGGCCAGTACATGTAGGTTTCTGCAAAGCCGTATTGACCGCTGTACGGCAAGCCCATGCGTTCTTCGGCGAGTTGGAAGCCGCTGTTCCAGTCGAAGGTGGTCCAGAAGCCGTCCTCACCGGCGGTGATGGGCGCCAGCAGGTAGTTGTTCACAACATCATACGGCTGTTTGGCAATATGTAGCTTGAAAGGGAAGATCTTGGCGGTTTTATCGGCGATGTTGCCCGCCGGTTTGTTCATATAGGTGATGCCGTCCGCGTTGATGGGATCGCCGAGCAGGTAACGGTATTCGTTATTCCCGTTGTACCAAAGATAGGTCGGCGTGAAGTTGCGTTCGTAGGTGAATTCGCCTTTGATCTTGAGGTAGGTGAAGTGGTCGTCTTCGCGTCCTTCCTGACCCGCCTGTGACCAGTCCCATGCGATCTTGGTCGGGTCTTCGAGCGCGAGCGCGGGGATGTGGCAGGTCTGGCAGGCGACGGCGGCGAGATGGGTGTCGATGCGTTCGTCGCCGTGTTGTTGGTTCACGTGGCATTGCTCGCAAGAGACTTGTTCTTCATCGGGGATGGTGTAATTGTCGGTCAGCAGGCGTCCGAGGATCTGGTGGTCTTTTGTCCAATGACAGTCGGTGCAGAGCATGTTGTATTCGCCGCCCATGTGGACATCCAGGGATTGATCGGGGAAGTACAGGCTTTCGTCCAAGTCGCCGTGTTTGACGCCGTTGCCGCCGCCGCCGTCGAAGTGACAGGTTCCGCAATTGTCACGGGTTGGTGCGCGGACGGAGCGTGCTGCGGCGAGCAGGTCGATGTCTTCAGCAGGATTGCCGAAGTTGCCCTTGCGATAGGCGCCCATGTCGGCATGGCAGGCAAGACAGTCCACGTTCTCGGGATTGGCTTGCTGGGTTTCGCGTCCTTCTTCCCAACCGTAGCCCGCATGGCAGGACATACATTTGTTTTCATTGCCCTGCGCGCTGATGCAGAAGTTGTTGATCTGGTTGGCTTTGCCGATGGTGACGGGTTCGTCACGCCAGGGGACGTCGAACTCTTTGGATTCCCACGTCCAGTGGGTGGTTGCCATGACTTGTGTTGCGGCATCCGCGTGGCATTCGAGGCAGGCGCGGGTGACATCCTGCCCGGTTTCGAATTCACCTTTGACAATGTCGCTGTGATCCACGTGGACGGGCTTGATGGGCAGATACGCCGCGGGGTCGTTTGCTTTTTGGTTGCGGGGGAGGAAATAAAGGATGGGGACAAGGATCAGCAACAAGATGCCGAGCAAGCCCAGGGTCCAGGGTGGGATGCGGAATTTCATACAGTCTCCTGTGCGGTTTCATTGACCAGGCTGGCTTGATATGCGAGGCGGTCCCGCATGATGCCGCGCATAAGGTCAAGCGCCTGAATAAGCCGTGAGTCGGATAAATTGTAGGTGATGGTTGTGCCTGTACGGACGGTGGTGACCAGTCCGCGCTCGCGTAGAATTTTAAGATGGCGTGATGTGGTGGGCTGATTCAAGCCGAGTTCACTCGCCAGTTCCGTGACGTTACGCGGCGCTTCACTGAGCGCGTAAAGGATGAGCAGACGGTTGGGATCGGAGAGAGCCGCGCAGAAATTGGCTTCGAGTTGTGTGATTTCTTGCTGTAGAGTTGGGTTAACCATAATGCACCTGTTTATATGCGTATAAACGAATATTTGCAGACACATCATAATATTGTGACAGATTGTACAAAAGTGATGTGTGTCACATGGTTTTTTTCTTAATGTCACATTAATTTGAAGGTATAATTTGAGAGAATAAATCTAAATTACATTTTGTTTTAATACGGCAGGAGGAAACATGGAATCATTTATCCGCGAGGCGGCATCGGTGGATGTGGCAAATCGCCTGCGCGAACTGCGCGAAGGGCGGGGGATCTCGATGCGCCAGCTTGCCACACAAAGCGGTCTTTCGGCGAATGCGCTTTCAATGATCGAGCGCGGCAAGACGTCGCCTTCGGTCAGTACGCTGTATAAACTGGCAGATGCGTTGGGGGTTTCGATCACGGCGTTCTTCGGCGCGGAGAGCGAAAAGAAGCAGATCGTGTTCTTGAAATCGGATGAGCGTACGCGGATGTCGTTCACGCGCGGGGTGTTCGAAGCGCTGGGCGGTGAGAACTTTACAGGACGGGTGGAGCCTTTCATGCTGACGATGGAAAGCGGCGCCTCGTGCGGACCGCACGATATTGTCCATTCAGGGCATGAATTCGTCTTCTGCCTGCGGGGCCAGATGGATTATTATGTGGAGAAGGATTTGTTCCATCTCGAAGCGGGGGACAGCCTGTTGTTCGCCTCCAAACTCCGCCATCGCTGGCGCAACCCCAGCGGCAATGTCACCACCGCGCTGATCATCATTTCGGGCTTTGCCGAAGGCGAGCAGCCGCATGTGATGCATATGAAGAAAGGGAAGTAGTACGAATACAGGGAAAAAACCACGACGCCATCCGTTTCGGATGGCGTCTTGGTTCAGCTGTTGGGCAAAAGCGGACAGCCTTTAAGCGTACATGCCCCAATCGAGCGCGGAGGGGTCTTCCATCATGGAAAAATCCCACATTTCCATGCCCATTTCCACGGTGACGGGCATGTTCAAGCCTTCGGTTGCCTTGGCTTTGGTCATTTCGATCATGGCGGGACCATAGGGACAGAACGGCGTGGTCAGGATCATTTTCAGGCGGGCGATGTTGTTCTCGATCTCGATGTCGCGCACCAAGCCCAACTGGATGATGGTCATTCCAATTTCAGGATCGACCACCTCGGATAGTTTTTCGCGGGCGGACTTTACCATCTCAGGATGGGTGGTGTGGATGGTCCACTGGATTTCTTTGATTTCAGATTCGCTCATGGTTCCTCTGTTTGAATAAATGGTTGGTTACTTGACTTTCGCTTCCACAGCCTGGACGACATAGGTGCAGTGCGCGCCACCGTCCAAAATACATTGGACTTTGTTTGCGGGTAGGGCGAGCATTTTCGAGATCAGCGTCTGGTCCACAGTGCAGACTTCAGGATGCGTCACGCCGATCTGATAATAGGGACAGGAGATCTCGTGGATCTGGTATTGGTTATCCTTCTTTTCCCATTCCACGGTGAAACCTTCCTGCGCCAGCAAATCCTTTACGAAGTCAAGGCGCTCTTCCATGCTTAGCC
>CAYPHR010000290.1:3362-3840 GCA_964410375.1 uncultured Anaerolinea sp.
TGGCGTATTCGTTCGCGAGGTCTTCCGCGATCTGCCCGAACAATTGACTGACCACCGGTCCCGGCATGGATTCCTTCATCTGGGCAATGAGACGGTTGGTCAATCTCATATAGCGGGTGGGGAAGCGTTCCATGCCCTCATCGGTCAGGATGTACACCAAACGCGGACGTCCCACCCCGTGTCGCTCCTCCTGCCCTTCGACCAATCCCTCCCTCTCGAGGTTGCCGAGGTGATGCCGCACAGAAATGGGATTGATGCCGACGGCTTCCGCCAGATCATTGATGGTGGAGCGCGGCTTCTTTAGCAGGGTCTGTAAGATCTTGTCTCGCGTGGATTTCATACTGGGCAGTATAACTGCCCAGTATGTTCTTGTCAATATACTAGATAAATATCATAAATATTTATTCTGCAAGGCATTACGCTGCGGTAACCGGCTGACGTTTTGTGCGCCAGTCCTTGATGAGGAAAGGAGTGTAGA
>CAYPHR010000291.1:0-3835 GCA_964410375.1 uncultured Anaerolinea sp.
TCCGCTAAATTCACCAACATCACAGACACATCAATTAATCTGAACTATTCCAACACGAGTTTCTTCGCCATGTTACATCCTCTCTAAAATCTCGATCGCGTTCTTGATCCTCTGCAAACATTTCTCGCGCCCGATAATTTCCATGCTCTCGAACAGCGGCGGGCTGACTTTTTGCCCTGTCGTGGCTACGCGCAAGATGCCGAAGACCTGACCGGCGTTGTATCCGCTCGATTCGACATATTCACGGAAGGGCGGTTCGCTTCGTTCGTGGCTGATGTCTGCTCCTGCTTCCAGAATTTGATACGCCCTGCGGGCTATTTCCGCCGATTGCTTTGCGTCCAATCCTTTTGCGATCAGATCATCGGGGTTGGGCGTCACTTCATCCTTGAAGAAGAACGCCCCAAACTGAATGCAATCGTCCAGTGTGACGAGCCGCTCGCGGATGAGCGGAATTATTTTCAGTAAAATGCCATCGTCCACGTGGAGTCCCTCACGGGTGAAGTAAGGCTTGAGACGGGCTGCCAGGTCTTCGGTCGTGAAGAGGCGGATGTGCGTCGCGTTGAAATGATCCAGTTTTTGGAAGTTGATCGCGGCGGGAGAGGGAGTCAGTGAATCGATCGTAAAGCGTTCGACCATTTGCTCGACGGTCATCACATCGTCTTCGGGGACACCCCACCCCATGAGCGCAGACCAGTTGAGCACGCCTTCGGGCGTGAAGCCAAGGTCCTGCATGTCTTTGATGAAAATGGAGTAGCCGTCCTTCATGGCTTGCGCCGTTTCGCGCTTGGACATTTTGCCCTTGCCGCTGGGTTTGAGGAAAACGGAGAGGTGGATCCAGGCCGGTTCTTCCCATCCAAAGGCGCGGACGATATTGACATGTAAAGGGAACGTGCCAAGCCATTCCGAGCCACGCATGACGTGTGTGATCTGCATTTCGTGATCGTCCACGATGGCGGCGAGATGATAGGTCGGCAAGCCGTCAGTTTTCAGGATGACATAGTCGTTGAGTTGTTTGTTCTCGGTGGTGATGTCGCCGCGCAGGTGATCGTGCGCGACGGTGACGCCGTCTTTGGGCATCTTGAAGCGGATGGTGTACGGCTCGCCGTTGGCAACGCGCTTGGCGGCTTCATCGGGGTCGAGGTCGCGACAGGTTCCGTCATAGCGCGGATTTTCTTTATTCTTCATCTGCTCCTGGCGGACTTGCTCCAGCCGTTCGGGTGAGCAGAAACATGGATAGGCGCTGCCGTTATCCACCAGGATTTTTGCATGATGCTGGTACATTTCGCGGCGCTCGGTCTGGCGGTAGGGACCAAACTTCCCGCCAATATCGGGACCTTCGTCATATTGCAAACCAAGCCAGCGCAAACCGTCGAAGATCTCCTGCTCCGCGCCGGGGACGGTGCGTTTCAGGTCGGTGTCTTCGATGCGGAGAATGAACTGTCCGCCTGTTTTTTTGGCAAGCAGATAATCATACAGCGCAGTACGCGCCGTGCCGAGATGCATATGTCCCGTCGGGGAAGGTGCGATGCGGGTGCGTGCGGGTTTGATGGACAAGGGTTACTCCTCAATGTGTAGGTCATGCTTGCAGCGTGACGACACTTTTTTTTACTGCAGTAATAGTCACGTTACAAACGTGACCTACGTCTTTAGAATTCGAGTTCTTTCTGGCGCATGACAACGGACTGTACAAAGCCGACGCCGATCATGAGCGCGGTCAGACCGCTGCCGCCATAACTGATGAAGGGCAGCGGCAAACCCGAAACTGGCAGCAAGTTTAGATTCATCCCGATATTGACCGCCGCCTGAAAAAAGATCAGGGTTGCGATGCCAATGGCAAGCACGGACCCTGCAATGTCGCGCGCCTTTTGAGCGGCACGGATACAGCGCCAGATGATGACCGAAATCACCAAAATGATGAGCGCACCGCCGATCATGCCGAATTCTTCCGAAGTTGCGGCAAAAATAAAGTCGGTGTGACGAACTTTCAGGAAGCGCAATTGGGTCTGGGTGCCGTGCCCATATCCCTGACCGATCACCCCGCCGGAACCGACGGCGATCAACGCCTGCTGTACATTGTAACGGTTGCCATAGGTGTCACCGGGATCCGGCACAACGAAATTGACGATTCGTTCCTGCTGGTATGCTTGAAGGAACGGGATGCGGATCCCGAGCACGGATAACGCGATCACTGTGCCAAGGGATAACGCGCCGATCACGACGGCGATCGCCACATGCTTGACCCGGATTCCATTGACCCACAACAGAACAGCCAGAATGACGGACAACACCATGACATTGCTCAAATTGGGCTGCAGGAGGATCAAGCCGATGATCCACGCCGCGCGGAAGACCGCGCCAAACACCCAACGCAGGTCGCGAGGCTGGTCCTGCGTCGCATCGAAATAACGCGCCAGCACAATGATCGCAACAAGTTTCGCAAACTCCGTCGGCTGAAGGAATAACACACCCACTTGGAACCAACGCTGTGCGCCGAATGCGGTTTGACCAAAACCGGTCAAGGTGAGCAGGAAGCCCAACATGACCAGATGGATGGGACGGGACAGCGCCAGCCAGTAGCGGTAGTCAATGGATGCCAGGATGAAGATCAGCGCCACGCCGAGAATGGCAAAATATACCTGGCGGGAAATAGAAGGTTGAAGCACCTCGTTCCCCGCTACAGCGGAGCGGATCATCACCGTTCCAAATGCCGATGCCAATACCACTGCGCCAAGCAAAAGGAAGTCAAAATTACGCCAGGAAAGTCCACGAGTCATAATAAAAAAACACGGATGCGAACCTTGACAATGTCAGGTTGATCCGTGCTCCACAATACGAACGATCAACCCGCGCGCTGACGCGACGCGCTCCGCAGGGGAATATCCGCGACGAGCCTTTGAGAGCGCCCGTCCCGTTCCAAGTCAATGCGGACCGCTTCGGGATCGATGTCGATATATTGCGAGATCGCCTTGATCAGATCGTCCTTGAGCGATTCCAATTGTGCCGAGGTCAGGTCGGTGCGGTCGTGCACCAACACAAGCTGAAGGCGTTCCTTCGCACTCGAAGCGCTCTTTTTACGGGAGAAGAATTTCATCATATCATTTTCTCCCCGTCAGGCGCTGAATGGCGCCCCACAAGCCGCCCTGGTTATCAAAGTCCATCAACGGGATATCCTGTCCCTGCAGGCGTTTGGCAATATTGCGGAACGCCTGCCCCGCGCGGCTTTTTGGCTCAGTCACAACGGGCGCGCCGCGGTTCGAGCCGATGATCACAGATTCATCCTCGGGCACGATACCGATCAAGTGAATGCCAAGCAAGTCCAAAACATCTTCCGCAGAGAGCATGTCGTTATTCCGCACCATGGCGGGGTTCAAGCGATTAATGATAAGGGACGGGTTACCCTTTTCCTCGGCTTCAAGGATGCCCACCACCCGGTCCGCATCACGCACCGCGCTGACCTCGGGGTTGGTCACCACCAGGACACGGTCCGCCGCCGCAATGGCATTCCGGAAGCCGCGCTCGATGCCGGCAGGTGAGTCAACGATCACGAAATCAGAATCAGCCCGAAGGTCATTGCAGATGCGAATCATATCTGAGGGAGAGACCGCGTTTTTATCGCGCGTCTGGGCGGCGGGAATCAGGTACATATTGGAGTAATGCTTATCGCGGATCATTGCCTGCTTCAACTTACAACGACCTTCGATCACGTCCACGATATCATACACAATGCGGTTCTCAAGCCCCATGACCACGTCCAGGTTGCGCAGACCAATATCGCCGTCGATACAGACGACCTTTTTGCCGTCCATCGCCAGCGCGGTGGCAAGGTTTGCAACAG
>CAYPHR010000292.1:0-3812 GCA_964410375.1 uncultured Anaerolinea sp.
AAAGCATTGGCGGCTTTGTTCACTTCTTTATAAAGTTCTTCGTAAGTGATGGTTCTTGTACCCCCTTCTTCTCCTTCAAAGACCACTGCTTTCTGCTTTCCCCCTTCCGCACTTGTCCATTTATCGACGCAATTATGAACAATGTTCATCTTTCCGCCCACGCACCACTTTGGGAATTGGATCCCTTCAGAAAGATCCACCACTTTTGAATAGGGTTCGTAAAAACGGATGTCGAGAAATCCCAACACTGCATCAGTAAACCACGCCACATCGCTCGTGGACTTTTGCATCAATTCATCGAAATTCCGGATGCCGCGCTGGCGCATGAATTTCGTCAGGTTTGCGTGTTCGATATGCTCAGGTGTCGGACGCCATACGATCTCGCCGCCATATGTAAACTCGGTCATGGACACTCTCCTCGGTTGGTTTTGGCTGATTCTATCGCAGTTTGTGACCATGCTTGGGTATACTTACCCTCGATCGGAGAATCCATGACACAAACTTTTTCCTGCCCAGCCTGCGGTGCGCCGAATGAACCGGAAGTGGGTCAAATCCGCATGGGATGCGCATATTGCGGCGCGAATCTGACCATCCCCGACCATTTGCGCACTGCGCCCAAAGTTACAGCCGAGGAAATGCGTCCGAAGACAAGACCAGTTTCAAGTCCGGAGATCGATGCGGCGGATTTCATCCGCAAGGCGCAGCCGGTTGCCATGGGCGCATGGAATGCTTTCGCTATGTGGACCTGGGTCCGACGCTTGATTCCCGCTTGTCTTGTGCTTGCGCTCGTGTTCTTTGTGCTTTGCATCGCATTGGGTGCGCTTCCCTTCATCATGAATATCATGCGCTAATTCAGGACTATAATCAGAGAAAATTCCGGAGGAACCATGTCCAACGTACACGAATCCAAACATCCGCTGGTTGCGCACAAGTTGTCGAAACTAAGGGATAAAAATACCGAGCCCAAGAAGTTCCGCGAACTCGTGAGAGAAATTGCGGGACTTCTTGCGTATGAATCCACTGCCGACCTGCAAACACTGGAGGTCGAGATCGAGACCCCACTGGAGAAAATGAAGGCAAGGCAGCTCAAGGAAAAGATCGGTCTCGTTCCCGTCCTGCGCGCGGGACTGGGCATGGTCGAAGGGATCTGGGAGTTGATGCCGTCCGCCGAAGTCTGGCACATCGGTTTGTATCGCGATGAGAAAACTCTTCAGCCGGTGGAATATTACAACAAACTTCCCGTCGACCCGCGCGTCTCGGTCTGCCTGATCCTTGACCCGATGCTCGCGACAGGCGGTTCTGCTACTGCCACCGCCGATATTCTCAAAAAATGGGGCGTGAAGAAGATCAAATACGTCGGGTTGATCGCCGCGCCGGAGGGCATCAAAGCCATGCAGACGGCGCATCCCGACATTGACATTTACGTCGCCGCGGTGGATAGCCATCTCAACGATCGCGCGTACATCGTCCCCGGGCTTGGCGATGCAGGAGACAGGCAGTTCGGCACGGGATGAAGTTGTTTGTTCATTGAAGTTCCATTGAGGTAGATCATGAAAAGCGTGTACGATCTGAAATCCGTAAAATTGCCGTATCTCTCTGGCGGAACATTGAAGTTGTTTGCATCGCTTGTCGAAGGTCCATTGCGCGGACTGCTCACGCCGTCGCTGTTCGAGAGCGCGGGTATCAACTGGCTGAGAAAGCAGAACTTTGAAGAGCCTCCCACCTATTATCCGATCCACCACACAGGCGGATCGCACAGGGAAGCGGCGGCAGTTCCTGTAAACGAACTTCCGCGCACGGCGGGCAAAACAAAAGGATTTCAATTCTCGAGCGCGTTCGATTTCGCGGACGCCTATCGAAATGGAACGACCACGCCTGAAGAGATCGCGCAAAAAGTGTTGGACGCCATCCAAGCCAGCGACTCGGGTGACAAACCGTTGCGAGCGTTCATTGCCGTGAACCGCGATGACGTGATGCGCCAGGCGCGTGAATCAACCGAGCGCTTCAAGGCGGGCAAACCACTCAGCATGTTCGATGGCGTGCCTGTGGCGGTCAAGGACGAAATGGACATGCTGCCGTATCCCACCACGGTCGGCACGGCATTTTTGGGGAAGACTCCCGTCAAGGAAGATTCAACCGTCGCGGCGCGGTTGCGGAATGCTGGCGCGCTCCTGGTCGGCAAAACGAACATGCACGAGATCGGCATCAACGTCTTCGGTCTCAATCCGCACCACGGCACAACGCGCAACCCATACAACCCGGATCATTTTACAGGCGGGAGTTCGAGTGGTTCGGCAACAGCCGTCGCATCGGGACTCGTGCCCATCGCCATCGGCGCGGACGCAGGCGGCTCGATCCGCATCCCTGCTTCGTTCTGCGGTTTGGTCGGATTGAAAGCCACCTTTGGACGCATCAGCGAGCACGGCGCGTTCCCACTGGATTGGAGCATCGCTCATATCGGACCTCTAACCTGGTCCGCCGTTGATGCAGCATTGACCTACGCCCTGATCGCCGGTCCCGACCTGAAAGACCCGGCGTCATTACATCAACCATTGCCTTCGCTAAAAGGCTGGGACGACCTGAATCTCAAAGGGCTCAAACTCGGCGTGTACTGGGACTGGTTTCGGCACGCAGACGCAGAAATCGTCGCGGCATGTGAAGCGATGCTCAAGGAATACGAAAAGATGGGCTGTGAGATCGTGGAGATCGTCATCCCCAATCTCGAGGCGAACCGTGTCGCCCACAGCGTGACCATTCTGGCGGAGATGGCTCAGGCAATGCACGCGACCTATGACGAACATCACAAGGAACATGCGCTGGACGTGCGGATCAATCTTGCCATGGCGCGCCAACTGGCAGGGACGGATTATGTCACCGCCCAACGCGTCCGCACGCGGATGATGGATCACTTCAGAGATGCCTTCCAGAAGGTGGATATGATCCTTACCCCGTCCACAGGCATCGCCGCGCCTGAGATCAAGAGAGGCGCGTTGCCGAACGGCGAATCAGACCTGACGACCACCGTCGAGATCATGCGCTTCGTCACCGCCGCGAATTTCACGGGTCTGCCCGCCATCTCTTTCCCGGTTGGATATACCCAAAAGGGATTGCCGATCGGGATGCAGGTCATGGGCAGGGCATGGGACGAGGTCAACCTGCTGCGCATGGCGCTCGCTGCCGAACAGGTGGTGGAGCGGAAAGAGCCGCATATTAATTACAAAGTTTTAGGTGCATGAACGGAAGTATCTCCAACTCAGGTTTACACATAAGGAGACGAAGATGGCAAAACAGGCTGAATTGAAAACCAAACAGACCGATGCAAGCGTGGACGATTTTCTGAATGCGATTCCAGATGAGCAGACCCGCAAAGACTGCTTCGAGATCGTAAGAATCATGAAGCAGGCGACAAAGTCCGAACCGAAGATGTGGGGAGCGAGCATCGTGGGATTTGGAAGTTACCATTACAAGGGCGCCAGCGGACGCGAAGGCGACTGGATGCTGACCGGTTTCTCCCCGCGCAAGCAAAACCTGACGTTGTACATCATGGCAGGCTTTGACCACTACGACCAATTGCTGAAAAAACTGGGAAAATTTTCCACGGGCAAATCCTGCTTGTATATCAAAAAACTTGCGGATGTGGACAAGAAGGTGCTTAAAGAGCTTGTCACCGAATCGGTGAAGGTCATGAAAAGAACGGTATGACCGTACAAAAGGATCCCGAAGGTTTCGAACGTAAAGTTCTGCACGCGTTCGCCGACTTCACCAACAAGGTCGTGCTGGAGATCGGCTGCGGCGAAGGACGTTTGACATGG
>CAYPHR010000293.1:0-3497 GCA_964410375.1 uncultured Anaerolinea sp.
ATTCAGTTGTCAGTCAAATTAGGGTCAAAGAAAGGGATGGGAATGTCAAGAAATGGTCAAGACTTCAAAGCTTTAATCGATACCCCACCCCCGGCTCGGTATGAATATAAGTCGGCCGGGATGGATCAGGCTCGATCTTGCCCCGCAGGTTGCTGATGTTGACCCGCAGGATGTGCATATCATCATAACCCTCGCCCCAGACTTGTTTCAGTAATTGACGATGGGTGACCACTTTTCCTGCATACGTGACCAGCGCTTTGAGTAGGTCATACTCGGTTGGTGTAAGTTGGATTTCCTTTTCATTTACGGAAACCAAGCGGCGGGAGACATCGACTGTCAAGCCACTGGATTGAAAAATCGGCTCATTCGCAATTAAAGGCTGTTTCCGCAAAGCAACCCTCATCCTTGCGAGCAACTCACCTGTGCCGAAGGGCTTGGTCAGGTAATCGTCCGCGCCGGCATCCAGGGCGGCGATCTTGTCCTGCTCGGCTTCGCGGACGGAGAGAATGATGATGGGCGTCTGCAACCACTCGCGCAGGCGGCGTGTGACCTCAATACCATTGATGCCAGGCAGACCCAGATCAAGGATGATGATGTCGGGGCGGTGACTGAGTACGGCTTGAAGCGCTTCCTCCCCCGATGCTGATTCGTATACGGTCAGCCCCTGCGCACCGAGTGCTGCGCGCAGATAGCGCCGAATGGGCGCTTCGTCATCCACGACCAGAACGCGTTGATTGGCGAGTGTCATGTTTCCAATGGTAATTCAACTTCGAGAATTGTGCCGCCGCCTGCACGGTTAAGAGCGCGAATCGTTCCGCGGTGCGCCTCGACGATGCCCTTGCTGATGGAGAGTCCCAGCCCCGTGCCACTGACACTTTCCGGGCGTTGGACCCGGTAGAACTTGTCGAAGACGCGGGAAAGATCATCGGACGGAATTCCAGCCCCACGGTCCAGAAATTGGAAGCGGGCTTTTGAGTCCTTTAAGGAAGTGACCACTTCGATTACCGAATCATCTGTCGAATACTTGACGGCATTCTCTAACAGGTTGACGATAACTTGCGCCATCATTGTGAAATCCATCGGCACAAGTGGGAAGTTTGTGGGCACATCCACTTTGATCTGATGATGTTCCGCGCGTTTGCCGAGTTGTTCGATGGCAGTGCCGATCAAATCCTGTACATCGACGGGTTCAAGGCGCAGTTTGATCGCGCCGCTTTCGATGCGTGTCATATTGAGCAGGCTGCCCACGAGACGATTGAGCCGCTCCGCCTCGCTGCGCGCGTTTTCGATCAATGTATTGCGGGTGGCTTCATCCATTTCATGATTTTCATCGAGTGCGGAGAGCGCGCCCGTTATGGCAACCAGCGGAGTGCGTAAATCATGTGAAATGGAATTGAGCAATGCGTTTTGCAATTTCTCCGCTGATTGCAACAACACCATCTGTCGGTTCTGTTCTTCGAGCAAGGCACGCTCGATGGCTTGCGCGCCCTGATTGGCAAACGATTCCATCAAGCGGCGTTGGGCAGGGCTCAGGTCTGTATCGGCGGTGTTCGGTTTGCCGACGCCAAGCACACCCATCACGCCCTTCGATGTTTTCAAGGGGAGATAGCGCAATTGCGCGGCGGGCAAAGTATTGGTATGCCGCCCCGCAGGCTCGGCGTGACGATATACCCAGTCGGCAACCGCCATTTCCTCGTCATTCAATATTAAATTTTCGCTGACGGCACACGCGACCATTCGGTCTTCTTCGGGCAGCAACACGGCGATTGTGCGGCTGAAGGTCTGCTCCAAATGTTTTTTTAAGACCTGTAAAATGGATTCGAGATTCGCCGCCGACGCCAGATCGCGGCTCAGGTCATACAACTCTGACGTCTCCGCCTCACGCTGACGCGCCGCATCAGCCTGTTCACTTGCCCGAGCCGTCAGCTGGCTGATGACCATGCCCACCAAAAACAAGGCGATGAAAACAATAATGTACTGCGTATCTGAAACTGCGAAAGTGTAGTATGGTGTAACGAACAGAAGGTCGAAAACAAGCACGCTCGCCAGAGACGCAAGGATGGCAGGTCCGCGCCCGAGGTAGACGGCGGAGACGACCACGGTCAGCAGGTAGAGCATTACGAGATTTGTCTGCTCGATGCGTCCGCCGATCAAAAAGCCAATAATGGTGGCAAGCGCAACCAACAGCAGGCTCAGGACATAGCGGGAAATCGGACTGTGCAGTTTGAGAGGATTTTCCTCCGCAGGCAGGGATGGTTTATCGGAACTGGTGACGATATATACATCAATGTCGCCACTCCGATGGATCAACGTATCCACCAATGAGCCGCGCAGGATCTCCTGCCAGCGCGGGCGGAGCGGCTTGCCCGCCACGATCTTGGTAATGTTGTTCTTGTGGGCAAAATCAATGACCGTTTGCGCGACCGCATCCATCGAACTGCCCGACGACAGGGTATACGAGCGAGCGCCCAGTTCCTCCGCCAGTTGCAGAATGCTCGCCATACGGTCGCGTTTCTCCTGTGCCATCGAAGCGAACTGCGGCGTTTCCACGTAGAGCGCAATCCATTCGGCGTTGAGTTCATCCGCCAGCCGCCGTGTGGAACGCACCAGCCTTTCACTCAGCGGGCTGGGGCTGACACACACCATCAATCGCTCGCCTGCCGCCCAAATGCCTTGAATGGCGCGGGTCTGCATGTAGGCGCGCATTTGGTCATCCACGCGTTCGGCGGCGCGCCGCAATGACATCTCACGCAGTGCCGTGAGATTTCCCTTGCGGAAGAATTTCTGTATTGCCCGTGCCGCCTGATCGGGAACATACACTTTTCCTTCCTGCAAGCGCACGAGCAATTCATCGGGCGGCAGGTCAATGACTTCGATTTCAGAGGCTTCATCGATGACGCGATCTGGGATCGTCTCGCGGACAATGACCCCTGTAACCTGTGCCACAATATCATTCAGGCTTTCAAGGTGTTGGATGTTCAGTGTGGTGTACACATCAATGCCCGCTGCAAGAATTTCCTGTACATCCTGGTAACGCTTGGCATGGCGCGAACCCGGCGCATTGGTATGTGCGAACTCATCCACCAATACAAGTTGTGGATGACGAGCGATCACACCATCCACGTCCATTTCGGGCAAGGTCACGCCGCGATATTCCACCTGCTTGCGCGGCAAAACATCCAACCCTTCCAGCAGTTCTTCGGTCTCGGTACGCTTATGTGTTTCAATATAGCCCACCGCTACATCCACGCCCTGCGCCCTACGCTGGTGCGCGGCTTCGAGCATGGCATAGGTCTTGCCCACACCCGCTACATAACCAAGGAATATCTTGAGCCGTCCACGCTTGGTTTCTTCGGCTTGAATATTTTTCAACAACTCATCAGGATCAGGACGTTGTTCCATCAAATTTATTGTATCCCATCGAGAGCAAGATTCAACAATAAGACATTGACTCGCGGCTCGCCAAAAATCCCAAACTGACGCCCTTCGGTGTATCT
>CAYPHR010000293.1:3507-3792 GCA_964410375.1 uncultured Anaerolinea sp.
GACGTTCCTCTGTATATTTCTCCACCAGGGAGGTGACGTCCGCTTCGCTCAACCCGCGGGCGGATGCCACCCTTCTAACTTGATACAACGCCGACGCCACGCTGATGTGCGGGTCGAGTCCACTGGCTGAAGCAGTGACCAAATCAACTGGAATCGGAAGCGGGTTGTCTTGGTCAGCGGCTTGGATCGCTCTGATCCGCGCTTGCACAACATCTTCAAGAGACGGATTCATCGGTCCCAAGTTGGAGCCTGATGAAGCGGCGGCATTGTACCCAGCGGCAGAGG
>CAYPHR010000294.1:0-3776 GCA_964410375.1 uncultured Anaerolinea sp.
GTTTCCGCATCAAAACGGTCAATTGTGGCGTGTCCGTTCTTGCCGGTTAATGTAACAGTATCTTTTTCACCAAGATTCCAGTTGTTTTTGACCCATTCCTGTATTGCGCTTTTGTTTTCTTCACCCCCGGAACCGAACATATGAATAAAATTCTCTTGCCGCATGGGCACGAAAGAGGAGGCTGTGTCTTCGTCCTGCAATATCGCACTCATGCCGAGTTCAGATGTGGGCGTTGGAGGAACCGTCGTTGTTGTAGGAGTTGGAGAGATGGTCGTCTTCGGCGTGACAGCGGGAGAAGCGGATGGAATGTCAACCGTTGGCGCGCAGGCGGATAATCCCATGCAAAAGGATGTAAAGATCAAAATCAGGTAACGAATTTGAGGCATACCATCCTCCAGGAAGTAAACCTAACCGTGCTAGACGCATTATAATCCCCGAGCAGGAGGCTCTGCAGCGCTTCGAACCGCAAAACCATTAGAAACTTCGCGGGATGAACACATTTGAGAATAAAGCAATCTAACACAGCATCCCGAACCACCGCGGGATAACACTCCCGTCAATCCTCCTCTTCTTCCTCCTGCTCCCCAAACACCCTCTCCACCGCGGCCTCGATCGCTTCTTCCGAGTGGGATTCACACGCCACCAGCGGGCGCTCTTCGTCCCGCACCACCCGTCCGCCGATGCTCATCACCTTTGCGTCGATGAACTTCCCCTGTGCATCGCGCACGACGAGCATTTGATACTGCCTTCCGCATACGATACAGCCGCGCGTTTCGGTCGTGATCTGCTTTTCGGTCATGGGGTTTTCCAATCCAACACGCAGGGGCGACCCGTCCAGAGCAAGCATGAATTGCTGGCGGACATGGAAGGGTCGCCCCTACAGTTTTTATTCTTCCGTGATCGTAATGGATTTGATCACATCACCCGTGAAAGTCGGATTCATTTCCGGATCGCGGCGCGTGATGCCGTTGACCACGTCCATGCCTTCGATTACCTGCCCGAAGATGGTGTATCCGCCGTTCAACTGCGGGGTTGGGACGAAGGTGATGAAAAACTGGCTTCCGTTCGTATCGCGTCCTGCATTCGCCATCGCCACCACACCCGCCTTGTCAAAGGTCAGGTCGCTGTCTTCATTGACGAAGCGATACCCCGGTCCGCCGCCGCCCGTCCCGGTCGGGTCGCCGCCCTGCGCCATGAATCCCTCCAGCACGCGGTGGAAGGTCACGCCGTCAAAGAAGCCTTCGCGCGCCAAAAAGACAAAACTGTTGACCGTGATCGGCGCCTTGTCGGGGTACAACTCCACGACGAACGTGCCGCCTGTTTCCATTTCGAACGTGGCGAAATACTTCTTCTCCGCATCGATGGTCATCGGCGGCGGCGCATCGTACTGCTTGATGCTCGCCTGCGGAGGCGCATCAGCGGGCGGAACGACCTCCGCATCGACGACATCCGTCGGCTCGACAGCCGTCTGCGGCTCAACCGAATCAGCGGCACGGTTATTACGCACCGCGGTCCATACCAGCAGCCCGACCACGATCACGATCGCGGCGATGGCAATATACTGGATCATATTATCCGATTTTGCAACTTGCGCCTTCTTACTCGTTTTCTTTTTCGATGGCATACACTCTATCTCCTCATGGAATTTGCAGTAATTATAACCAACCTTGCGCCCGCATCCGTTTTCCTGTATCCTTGCGACGATGAAGCAATACTTCAAAAAACAGATCGCGCTCCCGCAGGATCACGGCTCCTGGGTCTTCGTTCTCAGTCCGTTACTGGTGGGAATCTTCGCAGGCGGAGATTTCTCCCCCGCCACCTTCAGCCTGATCGTCGCGGCAATGTCCGCGTTTTTGATTCGCCAACCGATGACTGTCGCCGTCAAAACCTTTTCCGGAAGACGACCAAAGACGGATCTTCCCGCCGCCCGTTTCTGGCTGCTGGTCTACGGCTTTATCGCCGCCCTCGCCCTCCTCGGACTTATCCTCGACGGCTTTGGCTACATCCTGTATCTGGCGGTTCCCGGCATCCCCGTCTTCGCATGGCATTTATGGCTGGTCAGCAAACGCGCCGAGCGGCGGCAGGAGGGCGTGGAGGTCATTGCCACGGGCGTGCTGTCGCTGGCAGCGCCTGCCGCCTATTGGGTCGGCATCCGCGAGTATGACGCGTTCGGCTGGTGGCTGTGGGCGTTGACGTGGCTGCAATCCGCGGCGAGTATCGTCTACGCCTATCTGCGGCTGGGACAACGCGAACTGGAGCCGGACCAGGCGTCGGCGAAGAGCCGAAGCGATTGGTGGCGGATGGGGAGTCGCGCTTTCCTGTACACGTCGTTCAATCTGGTCTTTTCACTTGGCTTGGGAGTCGCAAATCTCATTCCGCGTTTTGTTTTCGTCCCGTTCCTGCTGCAATGGGCTGAAACGGTTTGGGGTATCAGTAATCCCGCTGTGGGTTGGAAACCGACCCGCATCGGCATCCGTCAGTTGATCGTGAGCATCTTGTGGACGGTTCTTTTCATCTGGGTCTGGAGGACGCCATGAAAGAAGAAATGAAATACGAATTGTTGACCGAGTTGACCAGCCGCCTCGAAGCCGACCTGCTCGAGAGTTATCTCGAAGCGAACGACATCGACGTGGAATTGTTTCAGGAGTCGATTGGGCAGAACGCCTATCCCGTTACGATCGACATGCTGGGGCGCGTGCAGGTCTTCGTGCCGAAGGAAAAGATCGAGCAAGCAAGGGAATTGTTCGAAGCATACATGACACAGGAGTAACTCATGAAGGACACTGTAATTCTTTGTACGAAATTCGGAATGGGAGAAACGGATTTGCCCGAATTGGGCGGCAGGCTGATCCAGAAATATTTTTCGCTTCTGTTGGAAGACGGACAACTACCTGCTGTCGTCTGCTTTTATACCGACGGTGTGAAGTTGGTAACCAGTGGCTCCCCCATCCTCCAGCAGTTGAAACAAATGGAGTCAAAAAGCGTGCGGCTTGTCGTGTGCTCGACCTGTCTCGATATGATGGGGCTTGCAGATCAGGTGCAAGTCGGTATTGTGGGCGGAATGCCGGATATCATCGAGGCGCAGGCAAGAGCCGCGAAAGTGATCACGATATAAGTGTATGGACTCAGGGAGCTTGCTCCCGCGTTTGCCAATTCTTTAACACGCCAGCCAGCTGGCTGACTCCATAATCGAACAGGAGAGAGAATGAATTTTGATCTTAACGAAGAGCAGAAAATCTGGAAGAAGATCGTCCACGATTTTGTGGAAAAAGAGATCAAGCCCAAAGCCCGCGATGTGGACGAGAACGAGGAGTTCAATTGGGATGCCGTCCGCAAGGGCGGTCCCGTCGGCTTGCTGGGAATGAGCATTCCCGAGGAATTCGGCGGCTCGAACGTGGATTCCATCTCGAACATGATCGCGATGGAGGAATTGGGCTGGGGCTGCGGCTCGACCGCGCTGGCGCTTGCCGCACATAACGGGCTTGGTTCCACCCCGATCGTCCGCTACGGGAGCGAAGCGCTGAAAAAGAAATGGCTTCCATTGGTCGCGGACGGTCAGCACAAACTTGCCGCGCTCGCATTGACGGAACCCGGCGCAGGCTCGGACTTGAAAGGCGGCTTGACCACCAAAGCCGAAAAAGACGGCGACGAGTGGGTCATCAACGGGGCGAAGATGTGGTGCACGAACGCAGGCATTGCAGAGTACATCATCACGCTCGCCCGCACGGACCTAAAAGGCGGCTCGAAGTCACTGAGCATGATCCTCGTCCCGACCG
>CAYPHR010000295.1:0-3761 GCA_964410375.1 uncultured Anaerolinea sp.
GGCGGGCGTGGCGCACGAGTTGAACAATCCGCTGACGACCGTTACGGGCTTTTCCGAACTGGTGCTGGATGAAACCCCCGCGGATTCGTCCCACCGCAAGGAACTCGAGATGGTCCTGCACGAGGCGCGGCGCGCCAGCGCCGTCGTCCGCCGCCTGCTGGATTTCTCCCGTCAGGGCGAGCGCCTGCGCACCAGCGCCGACCTGAACGAGATCGTCCATGATGTCGTCGCGCTGACGCGGCATCTCATCCAGAACAGCAATGTCAGCCTGCACCTGACGCTTGGGGAGGGGCTGCCCTGGCTTTTGCTCGACACCGATCAGATGAAACAGGTGTTATTAAATCTCATCCACAATGCATTGCAGGCGATGCGGAATGGCGGCGAGTTGACGATCTCGACCCGTCAGGTGTCGCGCGAGAAAAGGAGCTGGATCGTCATGTCAGTCATCGATAGCGGCAGCGGTATTCCGCTGGAAGACCAGAGCCGCATCTTCGAACCGTTCTTCACCACGCGCGGCTCGCGCGGCGGCACGGGGCTGGGGCTCTCGGTCACCTATGGCATTGTCGCCGATCACGGCGGCACCATCGAGGTCATCAGCAATCCCGGCAAGGGCTCCACCTTCGCCGTCTGGCTTCCGATCTGATCATGGAAAATCCATTCGTCTTTGTCGTCGATGATGAACCCGGCATCGCCATGCTCACCGAGCGCTTCCTGACCCGCGCCGGGTACAAGGCGGCTGCCAATACCGATCCGCGCGCCGCCATCGAGTATCTCAAGGAGAACCCGGTCGACCTGCTGTTGGTCGACATCCGCATGCCCGAGGTGGACGGCTTCGAGGTCATTCAACATACCCAACGCCTCCAGCCCGATGCAGCCGTACTGATCATGACCGGTCACGGCACGGTGGAGACCGCCATCCGCGCGCTGCGGCAGGGGGTGGACGGCTTGCTGCTCAAGCCGTTCCAAAGCGCGGAACTGCTGGAGGCTGTGCGGCTTGCAATGGCAGACAGCCAGAAGAAGCGTGATGCCGCGCGCACACAGGCGCTGCGTCCGTTGTTCACCGTCACCGAGTCGCTCTTTTCCGAAACCCGCCGCGAGCCGTTGCTCGATCTCATCATCAACGCCATCCGCGGGCATTTGAATTGCGGGCAGGCTGCCTGTTACCAGCAGGAAAGCGAAGGCGGGCGGTTCGCCTTGGCCGCCCCTCATGATTTCAATTCGCCGCAGCCCCTTTTGGATCTGATCTCCCGCATTGGAGACTCTACCAGCCCGCTGATGGTCAATGCCAACGGACCGGGAAACGCGGCTGTGAAGGCGCTTCTTTCCGATCTCGGGCTTGGTTCGGTTATTCTCGTGCCGGTCGTCCACCCGAATTTGGGCATGGTCTTCCATGCCGCCCGCACAGCGGACGAACCTCCCTTCCGCGAATCCGATTTGGAGATGCTGCAGATCCTTGCGCGCCAGGCGATCACCGCCCTGGAGAATGCGCGTCTGTACGCCGAGCAGTTGGATTACGTCCGCCGCATTGAAGAATCCCAGAAGGCATTGCTTCAAGCCGAGAAGATGGCGGCGGCGGGGCGCTTAAGCGCCTCCATTGCGCACGAGATCAACAACCCTTTGCAGGCGGTGCAGAACTGTCTGCATCTCGCCGCCCGCGAAGACCTCGTCAGCGAGAAGCGTTTGGAATATTTCAATCTCGCCCGCACCGAACTCGAACGCCTGATGCTCACCGTCCGCCGCATGCTGGACTTTTACCGCCCCGGCGCTTCCTCGCTCGAAAAAGTGGACCTGGCGGAGATGCTCCAGTATGTGCTGGCGCTGATGTCCAAGCAATTGAACGAGGCTTCCATTACCGTTTCCGTGGAATTTACCGGCGATCCGCAGCCGATCATGGCGGTCGGCAGCCAGATCCAGCAGGTGTTCATCAACCTGATCCTGAACGCGGCGGATGCCATGCCCGGCGGCGGCACCCTGCAAGTGACCATCCGCTCGCTGCGGGATGGCATCGAGATCTTGTTCCAGGACAGCGGCAGGGGCATCCCCAAGGAAAAGCAGACCAATATTTTCGAGCCGTTCTTTAGTACTAAAGACGGAGGCACCGGCTTGGGATTAACCGTAAGTTACAATATAATTACCGCTCACGGAGGTGTGCTGGAATTGTTGTCAGAACGCGGTCCCGGCGCCTGTTTCCGCATCTTCTTGCCAACAGGAGGAAAACAATGAAGTCGAACATATTGATCGTTGATGATGAACCCGTTGCCCGCCAGTCCCTGACGGACATCCTGAAGCTGGAAGGGTACATCGTCTCCTCCGCGCCAAACGGTCAGGCGGCGGTGGAACATGTCCGCACCCATGCCGTCGATCTGATGATCGTGGACCTGAAAATGCCCGGCATGGACGGTCTGGAAGTGGTGCAGGTCGTCAACCAGACCTCGCCAGAGACCGAGGTCATTTTGCTGACCGCCTATGGTTCCATCGAGACCGCCATTCAGGCGCTGCGTCTGCGCATTCATGATTATCTGCTCAAACCGGCATCTCCCGCGCAGATCATTGCCAGCGTCAAGAAGGGATTGTCGCGCCGCACGACGAAATCCCGTGCCGGTGCTGTTGTTGCCGCCAGCGACGACGGCGGGCAGGAAGTATTCCCGCTGAAGGACGGCACCACGGTGGACCTTTCCCGCCGGCAGATAAAGTTCAAAAACAAGGTGGAACATCTCACTCCCGCCGAGGGCAGGCTGCTGAGGGTGTTGATGGAAAACGAAGGCAAGGTCTTCTCGCATCGCGAACTGGTCTTGCTGGTGCAGGGCTACGATACATCACAGCGTGAAGCGCCGGAGATCCTGCGTCCGCTTGTGAGCCGTCTGCGGCACAAGCTGGAGAATTTCCCGTCCCTTTCGGAACGGGTGGTCAGCGTGCGCGGAACGGGGTATCTGTATGAGGGCGATAATTAGGGAAATGGTCTTGTCATCAAAAAAGACTGCGGTTTTCGCAGTCTTTTTTGTTATTCATATGGACCGAACATATCCTTTGGAAGTCCCGGCGGGCGGATCCATGAGAGCCAGCCGGTCTTGCCGCTGTGAACTGGCGGCGCAGGCTTCTCGTACATGACGAGTATCAGGCTGATCCCAAGTCCGACCGCGCCGAGCCATTGGGTGGCGGACAGGTTCTCGCCGAGGAACAGGTTGCTGAGGATGATCGCGATCAGCAGTTCGGCGAGTCCCAGCAGGGCGGTTTGCATTCCACCGATCTTTTTCACGCCAAGGAAGAGTGCGATGCGCGAGAAGAGTGTCACAAAGGTCAGGCAAATGACCGGCGTCCAGGGGATGTTTGCGCTGGGCAGTGTGCGGTCGAAGATCAAAAAAACGGGGACGACGACGGCGCTCATGGCAAGCAGGGTGTAAAGCGCCACGGTCGGTGCGGGGACTTCGTACAGCACGCGCTGGTTGATGGGGAGGTGCATGGCATACAGGATCGCGGCTCCGATCATCATTGCCACGCCGATCATGTCCACGCTGCGGTTTGGCGTGTAGGTGAGCAGGAGCACGGCAAGGGTTGCAAGCGCGATTCGGAAAAGTGTCAGGCGGGTGGGCGGCTGATGGTCAAGGACCAGCCATAAGGCAACAAAGAACGGATACAGGGAGTAGAGTAACTGCCCGACGCTGGCATCCAGCCGTTCGAGGGCGAGATAATAAAGCAGGGAGCCTAGTCCGTTGATCGCCCCCGCAAGGACACAGCCGATCAGCCCGACCGGGAAGATATAC
>CAYPHR010000296.1:0-3739 GCA_964410375.1 uncultured Anaerolinea sp.
AAAAAAGCAAGACCACCACCAGCATGATGCCGGCGGCGAAACTGGTGCGCAGGGCGACGACCGCGAACGGCGTGAAACCCTGCGTGATGGCAAGTTTCCCAAAAACGGGAGCCATCCCAAGAAATACCGCCGATGTGAACGCTGCAAGGATCCCAGCCGTTTGTTTTTTTAACAAGAACGCCAGCCTTTGGGGTAATCCGATGGGTTATTTGATCAATGATTTAACTTCATCGAGGAATTCGTCGTTCAGGAAGTCGCCTTTTTGCAGCAGCGCCTGAATATGACCGCTCAGGCGGTCTTTTTCATCCGGGGTGAGTTCTTTTGCCGTGACGACGATGACCGGGATCACAGCGGTTTCCTGTTTGGCGCGCAACGCCTCGATGACCGTGAAACCATCCATCTCGGGCATCATCAGGTCGATGATGACCAGATCAGGCAGTTCCTTCTGGATCAGGTCAAGTCCTTCGCGTCCATTCGAAGCTTCGAGGATGGTGAAATTGCCTTGTGATTGCAGGATGCGGCGGATGAGGCGGCGCGCTTCGGTCGTATCTTCAACAATGGCGACCTTGGGGAAGCGTTCCGGTGCGACCTGCGTCAGGGCGGAGAGCAAGCCCTCCTGCGGAGTTTCGTCGGCGCTGGGGAATTTCACATCGCGCGACCAGTTCTCGCCCAGAATGCCCGCTTCGGCAGGCATGGTATGACCGGTGCAGTTTACAACGACCGTGTCGCTGGGCTTGATAACGCCCGCGCGGATCAGTTTGAACAAGCCGGCAAACGCCACTGCGGCGGCAGGCTCGGCGGAAATTCCCTCCATTTTTGCCAGCACATGCATTGCGCGGAAGGCATCCGCGTCGCTTACGCTGTCAAAAGCGCCGTTGGTGTCGTTGACGATCTGGCGCAGGAATTCATACGAGCGTCCGGGGTCGCCGGTGGCAAGCGTTTCGATGCGTGTCTTGGGGGAGTTGACCACCTCTGCTTTTTCAAGTCCCTTTTTCCAACTGTTCACCATCGGAGCGCAGCCTTCCGCCTGTATGGGGGCAAAGGAAGGGATGTTATCCACCCAGCCCATTTGCCGCATTTCGCGGAAGCCCTTATACACGCCGATCGGTCCCATGCCGCCGCTGATCGCCTGTACATACCAGTCAGGCGTGCGCCACGGAGTGGCCTCTCCCGGACCTTGGGCTGCAGTCAACTGCTCAGCGATCTCGAACGCGATGGTCTTCATCGCTTCAATGGATGTGATCGTCCGCGCACCCATATCCTGGTATAGTTTGCGCTGGCGCGCGAATTCGGATGCGACCTGCTTGCATTGGTCATAGGAGCCTGTGATCTTGATGACCTGACTCCCATACAGTGCGATCTCGCGCATCTTGACCGACGGGACGAGGCTGGTGACAAACGCCCAAAGCTTCATCCCAGCCCGGGAGGCGTACGCAGAATACGAGATGGCAACATTCCCTGTGGAAGCTGCCACCATTTCCGTAATACCCGCCTCTTTCAGCGCCGCGATCGTCACCGCCGCCTGCCGGTCTTTGAACGATGAGGTGGGTCCCTGTCTTTCGTCCTTGATGTAGATATTGGGGCAGCCGAGCATCATGCCCAAATTCACGGCGCGGATGAGCGGCGTGCAGCCTTCGCCCAGCGAGAGGCTGGTGTTGGGATTCCGCACGGGCAGGAGTTCGCGGTAACGCCACAGGTCGGAAGCCCGCCCTGCCAGCTTGGGGAGCAGGGTCCTTCCGATCAGTTCATAATCGTACTCCGCCTCGCGCCACTGGCTGTTGCATTTTGGACAGGTGGTGGATGTGGGATAGTACGGCGCATTGTGCCCGCAATCAAGGCACTTAATGATGAATGACACTTTGTTGGATTCTCCTGTTGTCGTTTATTTCGTTGTATTGATCCGGTCAAGTGCGCGTTGGATGGACATGAGCAGGTCCTTCTCGCTGAAGGATCCTTTTGTAAGCAGGCGCTGCCCGAACTCTTTGAGCTGTTTCTTCTGTTCCGGCATGACTTCCATGCCGCTAATGACGATGGTGGGAATGTCACGCAGTTTTTTGTCGGCTTGCAGTCGTTCCAGGATCTGGAACCCATCCATGTCCGGCATGAACAAGTCGAGGATGATGGCATGAGGCGGGTTTCCGCTGGAGATGATGTTCCAACCGTTGCGTCCGCCTTCTGCGAGGATGGCTTTGTACCTGCCGTCCTCATTGAGCATTTTACCGATCAGGCGCAGGTCGTCACGGTTGTCGTCAATGATCAACACTTCACGGATGGAACCGTCTGTGTTCAGGCGGTCAAGCGCGTTGACGAGATCGTCTTCGATGATGGGCTTGACCAGGTAATCTGCCGCCCCGAGGTTGAACCCCTTTTCCAGGTCTTCTATGATGCTGCAAATGAGCACCGGTGTATTGCGCGTTTCCGCGTCGCTCTTCAAAGCCTCCAATACAGTCCAGCCATCAACGCCGGGCATCATGATGTCCAACGTTATTGCGAACGGCTTCAATTGTTTGACTCGCTCCACTGCGCGCGACGGATCCGTCAACGGGATGACCTGATATCCTTGCGGATGCAGGTATCGCTCGTACAGACTGATGACCTGCGAGTCGTCATCAATTGCCAGGATCAACCGGCTGCCATTGGCAGGGTGACCGCTGTCGGTGTCTCTGCGGAAGAGTTGCAGCGTGAAGTGGAACGTGCTTCCCGCGCCGACTTCACTTTCAACCCAGATTCGTCCGCCATGCATGTTGATCAGTTGCTGGCATATCGACAATCCAAGCCCCGTACCGCCGGTTTTGCGGGTTGGCGAGTCGTCCACCTGCGAGAATGGCTGGAAGAGTTTTTCCTGGTCCTTTTCGGAGATACCCGGACCTGTATCTTTGACGCTGACCCTGATCTCGTTTCTGCCATTTGAACTTGTCACAAGATTGACATTCACAGAGATCTCGCCCTGCTCCGTGAACTTTGCCGCGTTCGAGAGCAGATTGATCAACACCTGACGGACACGGATCGCATCCGCCCGGACAGTGGGCAGGTTCGGCTCGATGGAGCGTTTCAACTCGATGGGTTTATCCTTGACCAAGCCGCTCGTGGTCGAAAGGACACTGCTGACCACATCGGTGATGTTCACCTCGTCGAATGCCAGTTCCATCTTGCCAGCCTCGATCTTGGCAAGGTCGAGGATGTCGTTAATGAGACCGAGCAGGTGCTGACCTGAGTTATAGATCGCGGTCAGGTCCTGCTGTTGCAGCTCGGTGACCGGACCGTCAATTCCCTTCAGGATGACGCGCGAAAAACCGATGATGGAGTTCAAAGGTGTGCGCAGTTCGTGACTCATATTCGCAAGGAATTGGGTCTTCAAGCGGTCGATCTCGCGCATTTCCATCACGGCTTGCTGTGAGAGCTCAAAGGAGCGCGCATTGTCAATGGCAACCGCCACCTGGTCTGCAAGTGTTTGCAGAACGGAGACTTCGTCCTCGCTGAAGGCGTTCGCTGATGTGGATTGAATATCGATCGCGCCGATGATGCGCGTGCCGATCCGAAGCGGAATGGCAGCTTCAGCGCGGGTCTCCGGCAGGAGCGGGTTCAATTTATGCAGCGGGTCATTCGCGGTGTCGTTGACGACAACCGAAGTCCCTTCGGCTGTCACTTTGCCCACGATGGAATACTGGTCAACCGGCAGGGCGTGTTCGCGTTTTTTCATTTCCGCGCCAGCCTCACCAGTGGCTTCCCTTAACACGGC
>CAYPHR010000297.1:0-3707 GCA_964410375.1 uncultured Anaerolinea sp.
ATTATATCAGGCGTATGAGATAAAAAGAAGCCGCCGGGTTACAGCCGTTTTTCAACCAGGGCTCTTGCCAGCTCGAGCTCTTCGTCGTTGATGGTATGTCCCATATTCGGGTAGATGCGCTCGGTCACATGCGCGCCCATCGCCTTGAGCAGGGATGTGGTCTCCTGCACACGTTGGAGCGGGATGTGCGGGTCGATGTCCGAACAGCCGAGGAAGGCAGGCATGCCGCCCAAGTCACCGGCTGGTTCGCGCGTCGATCCCATCTGACCAATGTATCCGCCGCTGAAAACAAGCAGTCCGCCATACGGGCGCGGGTTGCGGATGACATATTCGCTGGCGAGGCAGGCTCCCTGCGAAAAACCGCCAAAGAATATCCTCCCGGCAGGGATGCCGCGCGCCTCCACCTGAGCGACGAGGTCGTCAATCTTTTTCAGGGCGGCGGAGAGGTGCGGCTCGTTCCGCTCGACGGGGAAAATAAAGCGGTTGGGGTACCAGGTGTAGCCCTCCGCCTGCGGGGCGAGGTACGCAACTCCCGGGTAGTCCAGATGCGCAGACAGGGAGAGGATGTCCTCCGCTGTGGCGCCGCGTCCGTGGAGCAGGATCAGCGCCGCGGAGGCGTCCTCCAATTTGGTTCCCGCCGCATAGACGGGGGATGCCGCGTGAGGAAGTGTCATGCCATGTCCGCCTTTTCGACAGGTTTGAGGGTGATCGGCGCGAGGCTGGCTTCGATCTCGGCGCGGTTGGTTTCCTGCCATTCCGGCAGTTTCAGAGATTCGCCGAGTTCCGCCTTTGTCTCATCGCGCAGGAAGCCCGGTGTGTCGGTGGCGATCTCGAACAGCACGCCGCCCTGCTCGCGGAAATAGATCGAATGGAAGTAACTGCGGTCCATGACGGGTGAGACGCGGAACCCCGCCGCGCCCAACGAAGTTTGATACTGCACCTGCGCGTCATCATCCGGCACGCGGAAGGCGATGTGATGGATCGAGCCCGCGCCAAAGCTGGCTTGCATCCTGCCGGGGCGGTGGAGGATATCCACGATATGACCGGGCGCGGACGCGTCGCTCACAAAACGATGGCGGTCGTTCTCCACACCTGCAAAGCGATAGCCCATGTTTTCGGTGAGCAGTTCGGCGGTCGGCTCCACTTCGTCCAGCCACAAGGTGACGCTGTGGAAAGCGTGCAGGGCGTAGGAGCGCGGCACGGGACCGTCCTGCCAGTGCTGAATGGCTGGGAGCGACTCCACCTCGACCAATTCCACGCCCATGCCGTCCGGGTCGGCAAATGCGAGGACGTTTTGTCCAAAACGCGTTGTAATGGGTTCGGGGGTGATGCCGTTCTGCTTCAGGCGTGCCTCCCAAAATGCCAGCGAGCCGACTGGCACATTGTAGGCGACGGCGTTCGTCTCGCCGTTACCGCGCACGCCGAGTCCGGTGCGTCCCCAGGCAAAGAAGGTCAGCACACTGCCGGGAGTGCCGGTCTCATCGGCGAAATAGAAATGATAGGTGTCGGGCGAGTCGAAATTGACCGTCCGCTTGACCAGGCGTTGACCGAGCACGTTTCGATAAAAATCCACATTCCGCTGCGGGTCGCGCGCCACTGCCGTGACGTGATGTAATCCTTTGATCGGTTCCATTTTTTTCTCCTTCCTTTCAGACGCAGTGCGCATGAAGATCCTTCGTTGGAGTTTTATATGAGTTGCACGCCGTTAAAACAAAACAGTCTCCACGCTCAACATCTGGAGACTGCCTATTTATCACCCGTATAACTCTTTCCTGAAAAATTCGGGCAGGGCGAATGCCGCCTTGTGAATATCGGGATTGAGATAGTTGTTCCCGCCGGGCGGATAGGATGTCTTCAATCCATTCGCCCAGGGCGTGTCGGAGACGTACATAAAGCCGATGCCGCCGCCGGGGTAGGTGGGAATGTTGGCGTAATAATAGGCGGGATTTCTGGTCAACGCTTTGGCGGATCGGTAAATGGTTTTGATCAATTCCGTGTCAAAGAACGGCTGTTCGCATTGGGTTGCCGCCGCGCCGCCGGGGGCGAGGGCGCGCACCATGAGTTTATAGAATTCATCCGAGAAAAGACGCTCCGCCATGCCGATGGGATCGGTGGTGTCGGAGATGATGACATCGAACTGCCCGGGATTCTCTTCGAGGTAGCCGAAGGCGTCCCGGACGAGCAGTTTGGCGCGCGGGTCCGCCCACGGGTCGCCGAAGGAGGCGGCAAAATGCTCGCGGGAAAGGTCCACGACGCGCTGGTCCAATTCACAGACGACCGCCTCCTGCACGGATGGGTATCGCAGCACCTGTTGGAGCGAGCCGCCATCCCCGCCGCCGACGATCAGCACGCGTTTGGGTTCCCCCACCGCCAGCATGGGCACATGCACGATCATTTCGTGATAGCCCATGTTATCGCGTTCGGTGAGCTGGATGATGCCGTCGAGGATCATTGCGTTGCCGAAGAACTCGGTTTCGACAACCTGCAAATGCTGGTATTGCGTCCGCTCGTCGGCAAGGACGCGTTTGATGCGGATGCCCTTGCGGTAGTAGGGATGTAACTCTTCCGTGAACCAGATGCTCATGTAGTTTCCTTATGCGGCGATGGGAAGTTTGGTCTCGATGGACGCTTCGCGGTCCAGTTTTCGAACCGAGAAATCGTCCGCGCCGAATGCCTGCTTGAGGCGCATCAGCACAGGCATGAAGTCCTGACCGATGGCGCAGGTGAACAGGTCGATGGCGCAGTAATTATACTCGGGCCATGCGTGCAGGCTGGCATGAGATTCGGCAAGCAGCAGGAAGCAGGTAAAACCATGCGGGCTGAACTTGTAAAAGCCTTCATCCACGACCGTCAAGCCGCTGTCGCGCACGGCTTGCGAGAACAATGAATACGCCCGCTCGCTGTCCATCAAGATCTCAGGGTCGCAGTCGGAGAGGTCGAAAATATAATGCTCTCCCAGTTTCAAACTAGCGTTCATTCACACCTCCGGTGTTAAAAAGTAAAGAACCCGCCCGAAGACACCAACTTTTTCATTTCAAAACGATCCGCAGGATGTATCCCTGCGTAACGAGCGAAACGGTCTTCCAGCAGACTCTGCGGGCGCAGTTATACTACGAGCCGGCGGGCTGTCAATCTTTTAAGGCAGTGAATATTTTTTATTGCGCGGCATGTGCGATGTCAAAATCGTCATGCTGGAGTTCTCACAGGTCATAATAAGGATTAAAATCAGCCCTGCGTGCACAATTTGATCTAGGCTCAAAATGTGCGTTTATTTTTCGACCCTGGTACGATCCGCGCCCGTTCACAAAGGAGATGAGATGACCGACGCTTTGAACCAACTCAACGACGAAACCCGCCATGCCTGGGAAGTCAATGCGCAGGTGTGGGATGAAAAGATGAAGGATACCGGCAACGACTTCTTCAACCTGCTCTGCTGGACGCCGCTCGCATCCCTTCTTGACGTCCAGCCTGATTCGCACATCCTCGACATTGCCTGTGGAAATGGCTTGACCACGCGCCGCCTGATCGAACTGGGAGCCGCGCGCGTCACCGCCTTCGACTTCTCCGCCAACCTGATCGAATTTGCAAAAAAACGCACCGCCGAGTACGCTTCCCAGATCACCTACCGTGTCATGGATGCCACCGACGAAGCGGCGCTTCTGTCCCTTGGCGAAGCGGCGTTCGACGCCGCCCTGTGGCAGCGGCTG
>CAYPHR010000298.1:0-3704 GCA_964410375.1 uncultured Anaerolinea sp.
TCGGGACAAAAGCCTGTCCATTCTCAAGGAATATGCGGAGAAAGATCCCGAACACATCCGCGTGGTCTCCTTTCGCCGCAACTTTGGTCAAACTGCCGCCATCGCTGCCGGATTGGATTATTCCAGCGGCGATATCATTGTTCTGCTGGATGCCGACTTGCAAAACGATCCCGCCGACATTCCCATGATGCTCGCCAAGCTGGACGAAGGCTATGATCTCGTCAGCGGCTGGCGCAAGGACAGGAAGGACAATGCCGTCACACGCAACTTCCCGTCCATGATCGCAAATTGGCTGATCTCGCGCGTGACCGGCGTCCACTTGCATGATTACGGATGCACGCTCAAAGCCTATCGCCGCGATGTGTTGGAAGGCTTCCGTCTCTACGGCGAGATGCACCGCTTCATTCCGGTCTATGCTCACTCAGTGGGCGCCAACATCACAGAAGTCGTCGTCAACCACCACCCCCGTAAATTTGGCAAGACCAAGTACGGGCTGGAACGAACCGCGAAAGTCATCCTGGACCTGTTCACGGTGAAATTCCTGATCAGTTTTGCATCCAAGCCGATCTATCTTTTTGGCGGCACCGGCGGATTATTGATGATCATCAGTGCGGTCATCATGGCATATTTGATGATTCGACGCCTGTTCTTTTTTGTCGCTGTGACGGGTTCGCCTCTCTTCCAGACCAGTGTGATGTTCTTCATCCTTGGCTTTCAGTCCATGCTGATGGGCTTGATCGCGGAACTGCTCGTGCGGACGTATCACGAATCACAGCGCAAGCCCACCTATACCATTCGTACGAAGATCAACCTGGAAGAGAATGATTAAGTGGCTGCGGGAAAATCGCCAGGTCATTCTGCGCGCATTGGGCAGCATCCTGGCGCTGGTATTACTGATCGTTCTGATCGAAGAAGAGGGGGATGGTGAGCTTTTTTCCGCATTGAGGCGCGTTTCCATCTGGTATTTTCTTGCCGGGCTTGCCGCCCTGTTCATTTCGCGCCTGTTCGCGGTGATGCGTTGGCACGTTTTGCTGCGATCGGCGGGCGTGAAACTTTCCTTTTTTCGCTCCATGATGCTGACATTCACGGGAAATTTTTCGTCCAATTTTTTACCGACAACCATCGGTGGGGACATGGCGCGGCTGGCGGGTGCAATGCAGCTCGGATATGACCGCGCCGTCTGTCTCGCCTCGCTCGTCGCGGATCGGTTGATCGGCATGGCGGGAATGGCGCTGGCGCTTCCCTTGGGCTTGATCCCCGTTTTTTCGGCTGGGAGCGGCGTTGCGCAATCCGCTGTGGTGACCGGGCTGTTCCAAAAGGTCAAGAATTTCGCCAGGCGCACCCTCGATTCTTTTTCCATCTGGCTGAAAAAACCGCTGGCGTTGACGGGTTCCCTGCTTTCGACGCTGGGAAACCAGGCGTTTATCTACCTGGCGATCTATCTTCTCCTGATCGGCATTGACCATCCCATCCCTTATTGGCTTGTCGCGGGTTTATACACCCTGACCTATTTCGTCACGCTCATTCCCATTTCGATCAACGGTTTGGGGGTTCAGGAACTTTCGATGGCGTTTCTGCTCTCCCAGTTCGGCGGCTTGACATCTTCCGAAAGCGCGACCATTGCCCTGCTGACCCGCCTGCTGTTCATCCTCGCCAGCCTGCCGGGGGCGTTCTTCCTGCCTTCCATTTTGGCGGCGATGAAACCTGAAACAACCCGGGCTCAGGAGTGAAATTCATGGAAGCCGTGTCGTCGAGGAAATTTCTGCAAGCATGGATCTGGGCGGTGATCATCGTCAGTCTGCTCGCGATTCCCCAGACCATTCAACGCACGAATGAACTGGAGATCGTGCTCCTGCGCTCCAAATGGATCGGACTGGTTGGTATCTTCGCGTTGACGGCGGTTGCCGGGGTGTGGCTGCTCCGCTCCTCCCTGCTGGACCGTATCGCTTCGGTCTTAAGTGAACTTGGTTCACATCCCAAGCCTTTTCTCGTCCCTGTCGGCATTCTGCTGATCCTTGCCGGCTTTTTCTCGGTTTGGTTCATCCGTTTATATGTGTTCGGGGGCATCCTTCCGCAGGTTATGCCAATCCTTTGGGTATTTTTGTGGGCAAGTCTTGCACAATCCATTGGCTTGAAATCAATCCGCGGATCGCTTGACTGGCATTCGGTATTCGCAATTGTCCTGCTGTTGCAGGGATTGATCTACCAAACTTACGGTATTTTCTCCATCACATCCACAGACCCGTTCTCGATGGGTTACTCCGAAGCGGGGCGGCATTACTACGCTTCGCTGTTCTTCGCTGAATCCTTGTATGTGATGAAACTCCCGCTTCCGTTTTTACATCCCTCGCGCTATCTGCTCATGTCCATTCCGTTTTTGGTGGATGGCTTGCCGTTGTGGTTCCATCGTTTTTGGCAGGCGTTCCTTTGGTTTGGACTGACACTCACCGCTTCCTTCTTCCTTGCGCGCAGATTGAAACTGAACAAAAACATGACCGCTCTGGTCACCTTATGGGCGTTTTTATTTTTCCTGCAGGGATCGGTCTACTATCACTTGCAGGTCATGGTGATCTTGGTCCTGGCAGGCGTGTCCGTGAAACACCCGTGGCGCTCGTTGATCTTCATCATTCTGGCATCGCTCTGGGCGGGTATCAGCCGCGTGAACTGGTTCCCTGTCCCAGCCATGCTGGCGATCGGCATCTACCTGCTTGAAACACCCCTGACAGGAAAAGGCTGGAAGTACTGGCTTACTCCCTTCGCTTGGGGCTTAAGCGGAGTTGTCGCTGCGTTGATCTCGCAATTTGCCTATATTCAAATTTCCGGCAACGCGGATGTCTCCGCTTTTGGCTCCAGCTTCACATCCGATCTGTTGTGGAACCGCCTGCTCCCGAACGAGACCTTCCCGATGGGGATTTTGCCCGGAATTTTGCTGGTTTCTGCGCCATTGCTTATTGCGTTCTATCAAATCGCGCGTGGAAGGAAGAATTCATTGCATCCGTTACGTTGGCTGGCGTTGTTTGCCATGCTGGCGGTTTTGTTCGTCGGTGGGGCGGTGGTCAGCACGAAGATCGGTGGCGGGGCAGACCTGCACAATATGGACGCATATATGGTCATGCTGTCGGTGTTGGTCCTGTCCATTTGGGCGGGACAGGTGTCGGCGGAGAAAGATGCGAAGCCGATGGATGGCAGGGTCAATTGGAGCGTGGTGCTGGCTGCGCTTCTGATCCCGCTCGGGTTTGCGATCCGCAACATCGGCTTTTATCCATCGTATGACAAAACCACCGCCGAACAGGATATTCAACTGTTGCAGGAAACCATACAGAACGGCGGCGAGATCCTGTTCATCACGGAGCGACAGCTCATTACGTTCGATTATGTCAACGGCGTGAGGCTTGTGCCCGAATACGAGCAAAGCGAATTGATGGAAATGGCGATGTCGCGCAACCGTTTGTATCTTGAGCAGTTTTACGCCGATCTTGAAAACCGCCGTTTTGACTTGATCATTGCCGAAGACCAGAAATTTGCGCCACAGCGACAGGGCGCTTTTGCGGAGGAAGATGCGGCGTGGGTGCGCTATGTCGGTTCGCCAATGTTGTGCAATTACCGCCCCGCTGTTTCCCTGCTCTCGAACAATCTCCGGATCTTCGAGCCGCGTCCCCGCCAGCCTGATTGTAAGAACCCGTTTACGGATTGACGATGCGGAT
>CAYPHR010000299.1:0-3698 GCA_964410375.1 uncultured Anaerolinea sp.
ATCTGGGCATTTCTGTCCATGCATATAGAGTTTTCCTTTGTGGGATGGATGGTCCAGCATGCAATGGGAGTTGCATTTTGGATCCTGCCTCGCTTCCCGACTCGTCCGATCCGCGGGGACGAACGATTGAGTTGGCTCGCCTTTTTCCTTGTGAACCTTGGCATCTGGTTGGTGGTATTACAGATCGTCACCCGGGTCGAATGGCTGGCTTTGGTTGGAAGAGTAGTTGAACTGCTGGCGATTGGATTATTCGCGGTCGGAAATTGGCGGCGCATAAAACCGCTCAGCTCATAATATACAGGAATGGGGATAAAATCCCTGTTGGTCAATAGTTGTAATACTTCAGCATCAAAGGACAGTTACCGAGATGAAAATCAAAGCGGCAAATACAATTTTATATTGCAAAAAGTGGCATGAGACAGTTGCCTTTTACCGAAATGGGATCAACTTGCTGGTACTTTCTTCCAATGACTGGTTTGTAGAGTTCAAGTTGAATGAAGCGGCGCGTTTGAGCGTTGCCAATGAGTCCCGAACAACCGTAAAGAGCGGGGATGGAAAAGGCGTCACGATCAGCCTGCAGGTGGCGGATGTTAAACAGGTTCAGGCTGCGTTGACGGAAGCAGGTATAGTCTCAACACCGATCAAGGAGGTCTGGGGTTCACAAGCGATCTATGTGCATGATCCCGAAGGGAACCGTCTTGAGTTTTGGGAGGGGCGGGCAAAAGTGGGACGCAGAGATTGACCTCTGGTGTACTACGTTTGATGCCATGCGCAAAATTAGTCGATCAGTAGCGAAAGAATGGAAGGACAGTTACATTAACTTGCTCTGGTATAGCTCCAAGAAGTGTTGAATGAAAATTTAATTCGTTTATGTTATAAGGCACATTCAATGATCGCCTGTTGAGGGCAATATAATGGTATCAAAATATTTAACGACCTGTTTTTTCTGGATTGTTATTGAATACCGGGGAGTAAATCTTATTCCATCCACCACTTACCGTGGCACAATGCTTCTAATGTGTAAAAAAAACATGCTCATGCATCAACGGGCTGATTAACTTATGCGTTTTTCAGCCAGTCTATAAACTCCCGTCCTGTAATAATGGGAATGGAGCGAAATTGTTTGATGGCAAGCAGATGGCTATCCCCGCTAACAATGAAATCAACTTTCCCCGAAACCGCGGCTTCGAGAAATCTATCGTCTTTGGGATCGTCCTCGATAAATCGGATCTCTTCTTCAGGAACAACAAACTCGGAGAACTGATAGATATAGCGGGTAATTTTGTCAATAGTTTCCTGTTTTAAGTTGAACTTGGGACGATTGAGGACTTCAAAATATTCACTGATCACATCGGTTGTGACTACAACCGTGAATTTCTTTTCGTCCTACTTCTCTTGAATCAAAACCAGCGCACCGCCCAACACGCTGGAAATGATGATATTTGTATCGAGAACAACCCGCTTCATTTGCCGTCTCGCACGGCGCGAATTTCTGCGTCAATGTCTGCCTGGGTGATGTTATTCGCTTCTGCTGTCGCGCGGGCATCCTGCAAGGCTTCTTTGAAATCTTTGATGATTTTCTCTTCGTTGGGAAGGCTGATTTTCAGGAAACGGATAAATGCCAGTACATCCGCCTGACGGGATTCTGGCAGGGTGGAAATTTCACGTAGGAGAGTTTGTTCAAAAGTGGTCATGGGTCACCTCATTGGTAATTAAACAACTTCATGTCATTGTTTGGAGCAAACAACGAAGCAGTTGCCCCTCTGTCCTATAAGTTTCGACACCAGACAGCAGGATGGATTTGATTTCTGAATTATTCACGATCTACCCTTTTCAGTATTCGAACCCCTTGCACCAGACGGTCTCAATTGATCACCAGTGCTTGTGGAAACATGCATCATATCAATAATTATATCTTGTATATTATGTGGTATGGGGATTGGCGGATTTCGATCAGATATTGTGTAAATCCTGTATTGATTAAATTTTCTTTTGTGCTATAACACGTAAATCAAAAACCGCAAGATTGAGCAGAATTAAAAGCCCGATGCCCGTAAGTCTGCGGTCCAAGATTGACACTCATACCCCGAAGTCACAGGTTCGAGTCCTGTCCCATAACTACGCAAGAACGTATCGATATTATGCGTTCTTGCGTAGTTATTATTACCTATCGTCCCGGCCAGCCGATCTGCCCCTGCCCTTCACGCACCGCCCAATAGATGATCCCGCCCCAATTCCAGGATCGCTGATATTGCGGGTTGCTGATGCTCCCGCCCTCATCCATGCGCCGCAGGGTCAGGTTGTTGTCCCAGAAGGCATCGGGCGTGCCATCGTTATTCAGGTCCGCCATCAATGCCGCCGGCAGGTCCGCCACAGCCATTGGCGGGATTTCGCCGCCGCTGGAAAAGGATCGCCATTCATAGCCAGTGATTCCACGATGACCGGTCCCGCCGCCGCAGTTGTAATTACCGTTGCCGTTTGGTCCGGGCAGGCAGCCCTCGATGGCTTCGTACTCCTGATAACGCAGTTCCCAATACAACTTGTACGGCGCGCGTCCGTAGCCCGCGAACAAAGGCATATCGCCGGGGAGTTCATCCAATCCACTGACGCTGCCGGCAAGCGTGCCCGCTCCCACAGTCGGATGGGAGGGCACATCCCATTGAATGGATTGCATCGCGCCTGCGGGCAGCATCAGATCGCCGATGTGTGACAGGGTCACGAACATCGGTCCCGCCGGGCGCAGGGTCAGGATCAGACGCAGGTTCCGCCAGTCGCCAACCTGTGGATGAATGGGCGATCCGCCGCCGTTGGCGATGTAATTCACACCGCCCGAGTCGGAAGACTCCGGCAGCCCTCCATTTCGAATAAAGGTCTGCCAGCGCACCAGGGTGGCGGGATAGGGGCGCACATCAAGATAAATTTCGGGGAACGTGACGCGTGCGCTCACATTCCAACTGCTGTTGGTACAGGTGATGCCGTCGGCACCAACGGAGAAGGTCGTGCAGGGATGCTGTGGCGGGGTGGTTGGTTCCTGCAAACTGCACGGGATGGTGGCAGGCTGTTCCCACACGTGCAGGATTTGTCCCGTGCAATTGTCGACCCGGATGGGAAAGGCTGTGCAGGTACTACTGGCCTCGTCATAGGCGGTGACCCGCCATGCCATGTGACTACCGGGCGTACAGACACCTCCATCATTGTCGTTCCCACCACCGCCATCATCATCGTCTCCATCATTGCCTCCACCGGTTGTGCAAATGATGCTGCCATCCGGCTGGAAGGAGCAGGAGGGAGGGGATTGCGCCAAAACGGTTGATGGGTGCAGGCTAATCAGGACGATCAACAGGAGCAGCAGGCTGAAATTTTTCATGGCGCCGCTCCGGAAAGTATGGAAAGAATATAGTTTTTTTCATTTTCCTGCGTGGAGGACTGCCAGTTTTCCGGCAGTGGTTGCATGTCAAGATGATGGGTGTTGCTCAGCCACTTGGCATCCCAGGGCTGGGAGTCGTACAAGGTCGCTACGATCAGGCGGTCGCTTACGTTTTCCTCTGCATTGGTGATCTCCAACTTCGGCTCCGTCTGCGTGCCCAGCCAGACCCACTGCTCATCGCCCAGATACCCAAAGAGCAGAAAGGAGCGCATGGGCGTGGCAGGCGATATGTACATGTGATCATTCAACGCATAAAGGATGTGAGTGTTCT
>CAYPHR010000300.1:0-3638 GCA_964410375.1 uncultured Anaerolinea sp.
ATCGCGCAGGCTGAAATGGGCGGCGATGTAATGATTGCGATCCTTATCGAATTGAAACCTTGATGCGCGCCGGGTTTCATCCGCTGAGAGGGTGGATTCGAACGATTTAACGGAATCAAGCCCAAGGTCAAGGTGGATGCGCCAAATGTCCACTTGGTAGGGGTGCAGATTCAAAATGTCAGGCGGGGTTTTCCAGGTCATGTCAGTTCTTCCTGAATTAAATCCAGAATCTTTTCTTTTTCAGTGTGGATGAAAAAATGGTCGCCGTCGAAGATATGCAATTTGAAGCTCGCATTTGTCTGCGTTGACCAGCCTTCCAGCCGTTCACGACTCACGCGTGGATCGTACGAGCCGCCAATGGCGACGATGGGGATTTCGAGCGGATGGTCGGAAACAAATTGATATGTTTCGATGGCTTCAAAATCGGCGCGGACGATGGGCAGGAGCAATTGTATCGCTTCAGGCTGACGCAACAACTCGGATGGGATGCCGTTGAGCTTTTGCAACGCCGCCAGAAACTCGTCATTGGGCAGGGCATGGATGGGCGGGTGCGGGTCTGGGAGGTGAGGCGCGCCGCAGGCGGAAACGAAAAATAGTTTCGGCTGTGGGAGTTTGTTTCGCCGCATGGAGCGAACGAGTTCAAATGCGACGACCGCTCCCATGCTGTGACCGAAGAATGCGAACGGCTTATCCAATAGCGGATGCATGGCTTGCGAAAGCGGCTCGACCAGCGATGGGATGTTTTTTATCAAAGGTTCGGAATACCGCGAGCCGCGCCCGGGATAATGAGCAGTCCAACATTCGGCGTTTTCGATCATCCATTTGCTGAACGCGGCGGGACTGCCACCCGCATATGGAAAGATGAACAGGCGAAACTGTGCGTTCGGGTCAACCCGCAGAGAGACGAACCAGGGAGATGGTCTCACGATGAGGCTGGCGCAGATATTTCAGGAAATCCGCGCGGGGTGAAATATTTCAAGTAGGCGGTGAACAACTGGTCATTGACGGGATGACAGCGAATGCCGCTTCCGTTCAGTCGGGTCAGCGTGTTGCTCAAATCGAACTCTGGCATGAAGACCTGTGATTCGCTCACTTCTTCGAGCAGGGGCAGGTAGGGCTCCCAGCCGTCGGATGGCATGTTGGGAATCTGACGGAAAAGTTCCGCACGCCATTCATCGAAGGAAGCCTGCCGCGCCCGGAAACCTTGCGCTTCGAGCCAGCCCGCCAGTTTGCTGAAATGGATCGGCTCGGGGTTATCCAAATGATACACCCTGCCGAAGTTCTCTGGATTTTGTGAAAGTTCAACGATGGCGCCGCTGACGAAATCCACAGGCACGATATTGACGATCACGTCGAGATTGG
Source organism: uncultured Anaerolinea sp. (assembly GCA_964410375.1). Classification (GTDB taxonomy): domain Bacteria; phylum Chloroflexota; class Anaerolineae; order Anaerolineales; family Villigracilaceae; genus Villigracilis. The sequence goes on from CAYPHR010000300.1 coordinate 1,363, forward strand.
GGATGCTTCCCAAATGCACGCAGACGCGCGTCATGCTGGAGATCAGGTTGTCCGTGTTCCATGCTCCGCTGACGCTGTGTCCCGAGACCAGCCCAGGGCGGTAGATGGCGTAAGGGATGCCGCGCTCTCCCGCCTGCATGACCAATTTCTCTGCGACCCACTTGCTTTGGGCATAGCCGCCGAACGGCGCGCCGACCTGATCCAAATCCACATTTTCGTGGAAGACGCGCCCGTCATTGACGCCGCCCGAATACAAAATGGACAAGGTGGAAACAAGGTGGACGGGCTTCAATCTTGTCCGACACGCAAGCCGCAGGATCTCCTGCGTGCCAAGCACATTGGACGCCTTGTGCGCATGATACGGATAAACGAAATTGACCATTGCGCCGTTGTGATAGATCACATCCATTGTTACGGCGAGATGATTGAACTCATCGTCGGTGAGACCAAGTTGCGGTGCGCCGAGATCGCCCAAAACAGGTTTGATGCGCGCAGCGAAGGCTTCATCCCACAGCAGGTACGAATCCAGGTTTCTCTTCAATCTTTGCACGCCTTGCTCAAGGTCATTTGCACGCAGCAGGCAATGCACATCGGCGGATGTTTTGGTGAGCAGGTCATGCAACAGGAACGCGCCGACGAAACCTGTCGCACCCGTCAGCAAAATATGTTTTGGATCATCCACATGCTCGTACACCAGATCGCCCGCCGTGATATTCGGGTCGAGTTGCGCTTCCGCATTCAACTCATCCAGACTCAATTGTCCGCGCTGAATGAAATCACTGCGCCGGATCTCATTGTGTTCCCCGCGCCGCGCCCTGTCAATCGCCTGTGCCAAATTCGCAACCGTCGGCTGTTCGAACAAGGTCCGCAGCGGCAGGTCGGCGGCATCCAATCCATATTTCTCGCGCAGCAAAAACACCAGCCGCGTTCCCAACAGCGAATGCCCGCCCAGGTCGAAGAAGTTGTCGTTGACTCCCACAGCAGACAGCCCGTTGTTGTTTTCCAAGCCAAGCACCTGCGCGCAAATTTCCGCCAGTTCAAATTCGAGCGGCGTGCGCGGTGCGACATACGACGCGCGCAAAGCGGAACGCGCCTGCGTCGGCGGCGGCAGCGCCTTGCGGTCCACTTTTCCGTTCGGGGTCAATGGCAATGAATCAAGATTTACAAAAATAGACGGAACCATATAGTCGGGAAGTTTCTGCCGCAGGAAATCCCGCAATTGACTTACATCCGCTTGATTCTCACTCGAAGTTGATACTACATACGCGACCAGACTCGCGTCTGACGATTTTTCCTTCCACGCCGTGACCACCGCCTGCTTCACAGACGGATGTCCCGCGAGAGCGACTTCCACTTCCCCTGTCTCGATGCGGAATCCACGCACCTTCACCTGTTGGTCGCTTCTGCCAAAGAATTCGATGTTCCCGTCATGGAGATAACGGGCAAGGTCGCCTGTTTTGTAAATGGTGGAAGATTGAACGAATGGATTTTGGATAAACCGCTCAGTTGTCAGTTCGGGTCGATTCAAATATCCGCGGCTGACGCCATCCCCGCCGATGTACAGGTCACCGATCACACCCACGGGCACAGGATGCAAGTTCGCATCCAAAATGTAGATTTGTGTGTTGGCAATCGGTCTTCCGATGGGGACAGTGTTTGAAATGCTTGAATTTTCAGCCGAACTTACACGATAGATCGTTGACCAGATCGTCGTCTCGGTGGGACCGTATAGATTCCATACCTGCGCGCCGCGTTGAAGCAATTTTTCCGCCAGATCGTTCGTCAGTGCTTCGCCGCCGCACAGGATTTTCAGATCCTGTTTGCCCTGCCAACCCGATTCGATCAGCAGACGCCAACTGGCAGGCGTGGCTTGCATGAAGGTGGCGTTTGAGTTGATTAATGCCTGTGAGAGCAGTGCTCCATCTGCTGTGATCTCAGAACTGGCAATCGCAACGCGTGCGCCAACCGTGAGCGGAAGCATCAACTCCAGAACGGCGATGTCGAACGAAAGCGTGGTGACTGCCAGCAGGGTATCGTCCGAATTGATGCCCAGATTTTCACGCATTGAAGATAGGAAATTGACCACGGCCCGATGATGGATCTGTACCCCCTTGGGCTTGCCCGTTGACCCCGAAGTATATAAAACAAACAACATATCTTCAGCGTCCATTTCTTCGGCATCACAAACGGCTTGAGCATGCAGTTCGGCTTCATGCCACCAAACATCGCGGCCGGCTTGCATGTTTATCTCATTATTGACGCGTCGCAGTACGGCG
>CAYPHR010000301.1:0-3613 GCA_964410375.1 uncultured Anaerolinea sp.
GCACGCCTTCATGGACGCGTTCGTGATCGGCGAAGGCGAGGAAGTCATCCACGAGATCATCGATGTCATTCAAAGGACGAAAGGTGCAAAACGTGAGGAAACCCTGCGAGAATTGGTAAAACTGAACGGCGTGTACGTGCCGCGTTTTTACGAAACCACCTACATGGAGGATGGGACTGTCGCCTACACCGAGCCGACCATCCCAGATGCGCCGAAGGTGGTGAACAAACGAATCGTAGCAAAACTCCCGCCGCCGCCCACGAAGTTCATCGTACCGAATATCGACGTGGTGCATAACCGCGTCTCGGTCGAGATCATGCGCGGATGCACGCGCGGGTGTCGATTCTGTCAGGCTGGAATGATCACCCGTCCCGTACGGGAACGAAGCGTGGAAGAGGTGGTGGATGCCGCCGAGGAGGCGGTCCGCGCGACGGGGTTCGAAGAACTGGCTTTGCTGTCGCTTTCCTCCTCCGATTATTCCTATATCAAAGATCTGGTGGATGCCATCAGCAAACGCTTTGAAGGGCGCAAACTGACCGTCTCCCTGCCGTCATTGAGAATTGAGTCGGTGTCGGTGGATCTGATGGAAAAACTGAAACAGCGCCGTTCCGGCGGGTTCACGCTCGCGCCCGAAGCCGCCAGCGAACGGATGCGCAAGATCATCAATAAATACATCCCTGATGAAGACATCATCAATACCACGCGCGAGATTTACAGCCGCGGCTGGACGACGATCAAGTTGTATTTCATGATCGGGCATCCCAGCGAAACGCTGGAGGATGTGCAAGCCATTGCCGATCTGTGCAAGCGCGTCATCGCCGAGGGGCGCAAGGTCGCAGGTTGGAAGGTGAAACTGCACGCGGGAGTCAGCACGTTCGTGCCGAAGCCGCAAACACCCTTCCAGTGGGTTTCATGCGACACACGCGACAGCGTGCTGGAAAAACAGGCGCTGCTCAAGCGTGAATTGCTCAAAGACAAAAGCATCAAATTGAGCTGGACCAAACCCGACGACACGCTGGTGGAAGCGTGGCTTTCGCGCGGCGACCGCCGCATGGCAGATGTCATTTATTCAGCATGGAAGAACGGCACGCGCTTTGATGCGTGGGAGGAAGGACGCAACTTCGATGCATGGATGGCGGCGTTCGAAGAACATGGTCTTGACCACACCTTCTACACCTACCGCCAGCGCCGCACGGACGAGGTCTTCCCGTGGGAGCACATCACTGCGGCTGTGCGCAAGAATTTCCTCTTCCAGGATTTCCGCATGTCACTCGAAGGTCAGATCCGCGTGGATTGCCGTTTGAATTGTTTTGCCTGCGGCATCCTGCCGACCTTTGCCAATCTGCGCCGCGAAAACCCCGGCGAAGGCTGGAAGTGTCCCGAGGTGAAAACTCCCGCGCGCAAAATTGACGTTGAACTCCCTGTGGTGGGTGATTAATTCCAAAATATGAACAAGACCATCTTTTTTCAGCGCCTGGATTTTGAGCGTGATAAATTCGAACTGCTGATCAACCGCGTCGGCTTTTCACGTCATCTAACGATGAAAGGCGTGTACGGTCATTTATCCATCAAGGATCTACTGGCGGATGTACTTTCGCGCGAGCAATTCATTGCCGACCGCCTGAACGAGGTACTGCACGGCGAGACGTATGCGCCCTGCGCCTCCTTCAGCGCGCTGGAGGATTTCCAGAAACAATATGGCTATCCAGACTACGAATCGCCGCTGATGGAGAAGGATAAACCGAACCATCTGGTAATGGAAAAGTTCAAGAATATCGCTCTGGATGAGATCATTTCGCAGGAACTTGCTGCATATACGAACATCGTCACAGCGCTTTCGAAGGCAACGCATCATCAATGCCTCGACCATGACCTGTTCCACCGCACCGCGGAGCATACCTACAAATCCTACCGCCGGACCGGCGCGGAGATCAACCGCTGGCTGAAGAAGATCGCGGCGGAGTCGAAAAAGCGATGAGAGCAAGGATCACCTTCACGAAGCAGGGACCATTAAGATACATCGGTCATCTTGACCTGCACCGTCTTTGGGAACGCGCCATGCGCCGCGCAGACCTGCCCATCACTTATTCGCAGGGATTCCACCCTCAGCCGAAGATCAGTCTCGCCGCCGCCCTGCCGTTGGGATTCTCATCCCGCGGCGAAGTGCTGGATGTTCGTCTGAACGAGGAAATCCCCCTTGATGAGATCATCAGCCGCTTGCGGGAGTCGCTTCCGCCGGATATTGCGATCGTCAATGTAACAGGTGTAGACGAACGTGAACCCGCCCTGCAAACGCAGGTGCTTTCGGCGGCGTATGATGTCCATTTGACGGAAGCAATTGACGGGTCAGAGTTGAAGCGCAGGGTCGAGGAGATTATGATGTCCGAATCCATCCTGCGAGATCGACGCGGAAAATCTTACGACCTGCGTCCATTGATCGAGATGATGAGCGTTATTACGGACGCAAATGGCAAGGTATGGCTGAAAATGACACTTGCCGCGCGCGAGGGCGCAACGGGACGTCCCGAAGAAGTGTTGTCAGCTTTGAAGATTGAACCGGATACGGCGCGAGTGGAAAGAACACGCTTGATTTTTCAGGAATAAAACGTAAAATAGGTTCGTCCGACGTTGTCGGACGAATTTTTATATTTTTGAGGAGAGAATCATGGCATTGCTCGTTTCGATCTTTTTCGGTTTTGTTCCCATGTTCCTGTATGCAGCGTTCATCTACTGGCTGGACCGCTACGAAAAGGAACCCAAGGCACTGCTCGGTGCGGCATTCATGTGGGGCGTCATCATTGCCGCAGGCGGCGCGTTCATCATCAACACGGTATTTGGCATCGGTATCTATGTTATGACAGGCTCCGAGGCGCTCACCAATCTCGGCACGGCTTCCGTGGTTGCGCCGGTGGTGGAGGAGATACTCAAGGGCATGGCAGTTGCCATCGTGTTCCTGATGTTCCGCAAAGAATTCGATTCCATTCTTGACGGCATCATCTACGGCGGCATCGCCGGGCTGGGATTCGCCGCCGCGGAAAACACGCTCTACATTTATCGAAACGGCTATCTCGAGGGCGGCTGGGAAGGTCTGTTCGCGCTGGTCATCGTGCGCGTCATCCTCGTCGGCTGGATGCACGCCTTCTTTACCGCATTTATCGGCATCGGTTTTGCCATTGCGCGCCTGAACAAAAATATTTTCATCAAAATCATCGCGCCCATTGCAGGTCTTGCAGTGGCGATCTTCACCCATGCGTTCCACAACACCATCGGCAATTTCTTCTATGGGCTTAGCGGGTTGGGCGTCACCATTTTCTTTGACGTCATCGGCTACACCCTCATGTTCGGCTTCATCATCTGGATGATCGTCCATGAACGCAACATTGTCAAACGGCAGCTGATTGAAGAAGTTTCCACAGGTTTGATCTCACAGGCGCAATACCAAAAGGCGCTTTCCCCTTGGACGCTGACCGTGGCTGGCTTGAGCGGGAAGGCAACCTCCCGCTTCTACCATACGCTCGGCGAACTAGCGCACAAGAAAGAACAATTGCTTAAACACGGCGACGAAAAAGGCAATACCGCCATCATCGAAACGCTCCGCAGGGAATTGGCGGCG
>CAYPHR010000302.1:0-1641 GCA_964410375.1 uncultured Anaerolinea sp.
CCGCCGCCGCCACGCCCAGATGAGTATACTCTTCCTGTGTATAGCCCGCAATGGACTCCGGGGGAATTGACATCAAATTCAAATGATAGTCGAGCAGGACGCGCGTACCCGCCCCGCGCTGGCGGTTCACAAACTGGACGTCACGCTTCTCTTCCGACTTTGACCTGCTGAGGTCTTCCAAACTTTTGATTCCCTTTGGGTTTCCCTTCCTTACAATCAAACCCTGATCGCGCCCCACCAAAGCCACGACTTTGACGGGAATATTCGGCATGTACTGGCGGATGTACGGGATGTTATATGTGCCGTCGTTTGGATCGAGCAAATGTGATCCCGCCAAATGTGCTTCGCCGCGACGCAACGCCACCAGCCCGCCTTGCGAACCGACGTTTGCGGAAGCCAGCCTGCGGTCATGTTCGGCTAGAAATTGAGCGATCAGATCAAGCGTCAGGTCGTGCGAGCCGATGGCAAGGATTGTCTTTTCGATCTCGTTCCGATTACGATACAAGCGGACTTGGATCTTCTCGCCTGCTTCCATGCCCTGCGTGCCGCTTGGAATCAACGCCAATCCATCCGCTTGGACGAGCGATGTAATCACCCCCGCTCCGCGCGAAAGCGGAGCCGCAAGTAATTTCCCGCCCACTTTCCCGACCACAACACGCACAAAGTCATCATCACCCGCAGGCGAGACCAATTTACGCGTGAGCGTGGCTTCTTCGGTCGGCAGTTCCAGCGGACGCCGCCCCAACCACTTGGCGATGACGGGCTCGGCGAAGATGTCCACGGTGAGCGCGGCAGAGACTGGATAGCCTGGGACGCCAATGATAGGTGTCAGGTGTGAGGTGTCAGAGGTGTCAGGATTCAGGTCTTCCGATTTTCGATTGATGAGACCGAGAATAACCGGATGACCGGGTCTCACCGCCACGCCATGTACCAGTAATTGCCCCAACTTTTCAACCACCTTGGCAGAAAAATCTTCAGCACCTGCAGAAGAGCCTGCATTCAACAAAACCAGATCATGCGTTTGCGCGGCTTGCCGAACGTTTTCACAAAGGAGATCAAAGTCATCCCTGGTGATGGGATAACGGGTCGGTTCGCCGCCCATTTGTCGAATTTGCGAAGCGATCACAAGCGAGTTGTATTCGAGAATATCCCCCGCCTTAAGTTTTGAGCCGATTGGCACAAGTTCCGTGCCTGTTGGCAAAATAGCCACCTTCGGTTTGCGCGCCACGCGGACAGTTTGATGTCCTGCCGCAGCGATGGCGCCCAAGTCCACGGGCTTGAGGACATGCCCCGCAGGGAGCACCAATTGCGTGGCAACGATATCCTCCCCCAGCGGGCGGACATGCGCCCACGGCGCAACAGCGGCGCGGATACGGATGGACTTCGGCGCGCGAATCGCAGAGGTGACCTCTTCGTTCTCATCCAGCGATTCGACATTTTCAATGGGGATAACCGCGTTTGCCCACTCAGGGAGTGGATCGCCCGTATCCACATACTGCGCTTGCGGACCTGTGTACAATGTCACTGGTGCAGAGGGTTGTGCGCCGTTCGTCTCGGTAGCGCGGACGGCAAAGCCGTCCATCGCGGAGGCGTGATAATGCGGCGACGAGATCTCCGCCCAGATCGGCTCGGCAGTGACGC
>CAYPHR010000302.1:1741-3611 GCA_964410375.1 uncultured Anaerolinea sp.
ACGATCTCATCCACTTCATCTTCATTGATGGAAAGCGGCGGGGAGAACGCCAACGTATTTCCCAGCGGACGCGAGCGAAGTCCGTGCGCTTCGGCGGCTTTGAAGATCTTCATCGTCGTGGCAGGGTCGGCAGTTTTGGCGGATTTATCCGAGACGATCTCCACACCACATACCAAGCCGAGCCCGCGCACATCGCCGACGAATGGGAATTCGCTCAGCGATTGCAAGCCTGCAAGCAGGCGCGCTCCCAATTCACGCGCGCGTTGTGGGTAATTCTCTTTTTCCATGATCTCGAGATTCTTCAATCCCACCGCGCACGCCATCGCATGACCCGAATAGGTATATCCATGCATGTACGCTTCGCTGTCCGCGGCAGATTCCATCGTCTCGCGAATTCCATCGGAGATTTGGATACCGCCGAGTTGGGCATATCCGCTCGTGATGGCTTTTGCGAACGAAAGAATATCAGGCTTCACATCCCAATGCTTGAGCGCGAACCATTCGCCTGTGCGCCCAAAGCCCGTGATGACCTCGTCCGCGATGAAGAGCACTTCGTATTTGTCGCAGATCTGTCGGACGAGCGGGAAGTAATCGTCGGGTGGAATGACCACGCCTCCGACACCCATGACAGGCTCGGCGATGAAAGCGGCGACAGTGTCGGCTCCTTCGCGCAGAATGGCGGATTCCAATTCCCGAGCCGCCGCCTGCCCGACAGTTTCCCCATCCTGCAATTGACCTTCGTAGCGATACGGATTCGGCGCGGGGATGTGGACAAATCCATCCACGGCGGGACCGAACATGGTGTGATATTTTTCCAGCCCCGTGGCAAATGTCGCGGAAAGCGTCACGCCGTGATACGAGCCGCGCCGCGCAATGACCTTGTACTTGGTCGGCTTGCCCTTGCGCTTCCAGTAATAGCGCGCGGTCTTGAACGCTGAATCATTCGCCTCCGATCCGCCCGATGTGAAGAAGGTGGTATTCAAACCTTCGTAGGCAAAACCGGCGAGTTTGTCAGCGAGTTTTACGGAGGGCAGGTTGGTCATGCCCGAAAAATTGGACGTGAACGCCAGTTCCTTCATCTGCTCGTAGGCGGCTTTGGCAAGTTCCTCGCGCCCATACCCCGCGTTGACGTTCCACAAGCCCGCCATGCCATCCAGAATTTTGCGCCCGTCGGTGGTGTACAGCCACACACCCTCCCCGCGCTCGATCACCAGCGGGTTGGCATGCGATTTGGGGTGATAGACGGGATGTAATTGTTTTTTATCTTTTTCGATCCAGCTTTGTGTTTGGTCGGTCATGGTTATCTCCAAATTCGTTTAAATGTTGTAAGGTTTACATGTTTGCAAGTTCAAACATGTAAACCTTACAACCTTCTAACCCAAAACTTCCACATCATGCGGACCCGACTCCCTCAGCCCCGCCCCCGTCATCCGCACAAAAATGGCTTTCTGCTGAAACTCCTCAATCGAGTGCGCGCCGCTGTAACTCATCCCCGATTGCAACCCGCCGACGAGTTGAGTCAACACCTCGCGCGCCTTGCCGCGGTACGGGACAGCCGCCTCGACACCCTCGGCAACATAATCTTCGATCTCCTCGCGCGTCAGGTCATTGCCTTCGCGCTTATTGCGTTCGATATTCGCCGTCAGCGAAGCCATCCCGCGTGATGCCTTGTAACGATGCCCTCGGCGCGTCATGATGAGACCGGGGCTTTCGTCCGTGCCGGCGAACAGAGAACCGATCATCACTGCACTTGCGCCGGCCGCGATCGCCTTCGCGACATCGCCCGGATGTCGAATGCCGCCATCCGCGATGATGGGAATCCCATACGGACGCGCCGCCTCTGCACACTCGATGACCGCCGTCAATTGCG
>CAYPHR010000303.1:0-3585 GCA_964410375.1 uncultured Anaerolinea sp.
CGTTCGTAGTTGCGTATCCACCAACAGACAGGTTTGGTGATGCTGTAGATGAAAGTACGATAAAAGAGAGGATAAAGGAGAAAGAATTACGAATCCTTTTTCTCGGCAATCTCATCGAACGCAAAGGACTTTACACATTACTCGAAGCCGTCCGCAGTCTTCCACATTCCAATTTCCAGCTCGATGTCATCGGTTCACTAACATCCGAACCAAAATACGTAAAACAAATCCAGGAATTCATCACAAAGAATCATCTTTCCTCTTTCATCTTTCTTCATGGCTCGCTCAACAATCAGCCGCTCATCGACAAACTAAAATCCACCCACATTCTTGTCGTGCCATCCAGCTACGAAGGCTTCGGCATCGTCTATCTCGAAGGGATGTGTTTCGGACTGCCCGCCATCGGCACGACGGCGGGCGCGGCGGGTGAGATCATCGAGGACGGCGTCACGGGATACCTGATCCAGCCGGGGGATGCTCAGGGACTGGCGAGCAGGCTCGAGGTCCTGAACGAGAAGCGCGACCTTCTCGTCCAGATGAGTCTCGCGGCGCGGAATCGCTATCTGCATCAACCAAAATGGGATGAGACCGCAAGTCAGATTCGGGAATTTCTGCGTTCGTTTTTGTGATGAACGGCTGAAACTTTGGGGAAGATTATCCGTATAATAAAAATGATGATTTACACGTATCAAATCAATGGCATGCCCGTGCAAACGGGCGACATTATCTGCACGATGAATGGCAAACCCGACATCCTGCCCGGGGAGTTTTGGCGTTTGATCGGGCGGCTCGTGCCCGGTGACGTGGACCATGTCGCGATCTACGTTGGACCTGAGGGGCGCTGTGTGGAAGCGGGCGCGCGCGGTGTCATCACGTTCGACGTGCCGCGCGGCGAATGGGATACGGAACTCATGGCGCGTCAGCGCGGGCTTTTGTTCGACACGTTTTATGGGGTAGTTTCGCCGCTGGATGTTCTGGGCTTTTCAAGCGATGAAGAAATTCACATGCGCACCGCCATCGCTTCGTACGCGCTTGCGCAGATCGGCAAGCCATACAACCTTAACTTTTTGAACGCCGAGCGGGAGGACGCTTTTTATTGCAGTCAACTCGCCTACAAGGCGTATCAGCGTGTGGGCATCGATCTGAACACCGGGCTTGCGATGGAGCAACTTCCCGGCACGAACTACATCATTTATCCGCAGGAGATTTGGGAGGGCTTTTCTCACAGGCAAAGCCAAATACAGTTTGCCGCGGCGCCTGCATAAATCCCCCACTCGGGGGATTTTTTATGTGATATATTCGCCCGTTATGAGACGCGTCATCGGCATACTGCTCATTGCCATCTCCGCCGCCTCGTTCGGGACACTTGCCATCTTCGGCAGGTTCGCCTACGCAGACGGCATGGACATTTTCACCGTCCTCTTTCTGCGCTTCGGACTCTCCGCCGCATTCATGACCGTGATCCTGCTCCTGCGCAAGGAACCTTTTCCACGCGGACAGATTCTCGCGCAACTCGTCGGCATGGGCGCGCTGGGATACGTCGGTCAATCGTTCTCATACTTGACCGCCATCCAATACGCCTCGGCGGGACTGGTCGCGCTGCTTCTCTATCTCTATCCCATCTTCGTCGCCATCCTCTCCACCATCTTCCTGCACGAAAAACTGACCCGCGTGAAGATCACCGCGCTCGTCATCGCGTTCATCGGAACTTTGCTCACCGTCGGTCCCGCCGGCGGACAACTCACCGGCATCCTGCTCGCCATTGCCGCCGCACTGATCTATTCCATCTACATCATCGTCGGCACGAACGTGATGAAACACGTTTCGGCAGTGCAATCTTCAACGGTCATATTCGCTTCGGCTGGCGCAGTGTACGGACTGCTGACCTTCGTCAACGGCGCAACTTTTCCTGCCAGCAATGCAGGTTGGATGGCAGTTTTGGGTCTCGTGGTCGTTTCCACCATCATCCCCGTCGTCACCTTCCTGGCAGGCTTGGAGCGGATCGGTCCCACCAATGCGGCAATGCTCTCCACGCTGGAGCCTGTTGTGACCGTTTTGCTCGCGGCGTGGTTGTTTGGCGAAACCCTGCTCCCCATCGTCCTGCTCGGCGGCGGTTTGATCCTGACGGCTGTTGTGGTTTTGACACGGGCAGAATTGCAGTCAAAAGACATATCGGGGATATAATTATCTCGAAAGGTCACCAATTAAATCACCCATTATTTGGATGCAACACCAATCAAATCCATCTGTGGTTAAACAAAGGATTTTATGAACTTCGAACAATTTCAACTCGATTCCCGCCTGATGCAGGGAATCAAAAAAGCGGGTTACGATGTAGCCACGCCCATTCAGGAAGCCGCCATCCCCGCCGCCGTGCGCGGACGGGACATCATCGGCACAGCACAGACCGGCACCGGCAAGACCGCCGCATTCGTCCTGCCGATCTTGAACAAACTGCTCTCCGGGCAGCGCAACGTCACACGCGCGCTGATCGTCACGCCGACGCGCGAACTGGCAGAGCAGATCAATGACGTGATCAAGACCCTGTCAGCGGGGACAAAGTTGAAGAGCGCAACCATCTACGGGGGAGTCGGAGCCGCGCCACAGATCCAGGCACTGCGCAACGGCGCGGAAATCCTGGTCGCCTGCCCGGGGCGTCTGCTTGACTTAATCCAGCAGGGACATGCAAAAATGAACCGCATCGAGATTCTTGTTCTCGATGAAGCCGACCGTATGTTCGACATGGGCTTCCTGCCCGACGTGCGCCGTATCGTCAAAGCCGTGCCGGAGCAGCGGCAGACGATGTTGTTCTCCGCCACGTTCCCGCCCGATGTGGAACTGCTCGCGCAGCAGGCATTGAAGCAACCGCAAAAAATCGCAATGGGCATCGTCCGCCCCGCATACACGGTGTCTCACGCGCTGTATCCCGTGCCGCCGCATTTGAAGTCCGCGCTGTTGATTGAACTGCTCAAACGCACCGACACGAATTCGGTGCTGGTGTTCACACGCACCAAGTATCGTGCGCAAAAGGTGGCGCAGCAAATTTTACGGGCAGGCTTCAAGGTCACAAGTTTGCACGGCGATCGCACGCAGGGACAACGTCAGTCTGCGCTCAAGGGTTTCAAGTCTGGAGCGCACAGCATCATGGTCGCCACCGACATCGCCGCGCGCGGGCTGGACATTGAAACCATTTCGCACGTCATCAACTACGACATGCCCGACACCGCCGACGCATATATTCACAGAATTGGCAGAACGGGTCGCGCACAACGCACCGGCGACGCATTCACGCTGGTGACGCCCGAAGACAATGACATGATCCGCACGCTCGAACGCATCATGGGCGCGCCGCTCGAACGCAAGACCATCGAAGAATTCGACTATTCGCTTCCCGCCCCGCCGAGGTCTGCCACTGGCGGACGAGGCAGAGGCGCCCCCCGGGAAGATTCCCGCCGACCGCCCAAACCATCCACGCTGACAAGTTTCGCCAAAAATCGCCTTGCGCCGAGGAAGAGAAGATAAGCGGTATCAAGTGGTCAGTGACAAGAAAAACCCGTCTCGATGGAGGCGGGTTTTCGTTATAAT
>CAYPHR010000304.1:0-3576 GCA_964410375.1 uncultured Anaerolinea sp.
GTCGGGGCGATAGGATTCGAACCTACGACCTCTTGCTCCCAAAGCAAGCGCGCTAGCCGGACTGCGCCACGCCCCGATGACATTCAAGCCTGCCGAGTATAATGCGAAGGATGAGTACCCGTCAAGCAGTTTCGTTTCTGACCTTTTTTTCGCTTCTTTTTTTTATTTCAGCCTGTTCCCCCTCAAATGAACCGATCCCAATCCCAACCGTGACCTCCCCTCCGCCCACGGCAACGGTCACTCCCACCCCAAGCCCCGTCCCGCCGACAGCCACTGCCACGCCCTTGACCTGCCTCACCCAACCCGGCACGATCCAGCAGGATGTCATTTCATACACCAACCCGCCGCAGGAATTTCTGATTTACCTCCCCCCGTGCTACTCCGAAATGACCGACCTGCATTATCCCGTGCTCTATCTGCTTCACGGGCAGACGTATAACCAGGATCAATGGGTGCGTCTCGCCGCGCCGCAGGTTGCGGACCAGCTCATTCATTCCGGCGAGAGCCGTCCCTTCATCATGGTTTTCCCCGACGACCGTTACTGGTATGCCCAGCCGGGCGCCGGTTTCGGTGACCGCCTGATCCTGGACATCCTTCCGCACATGGACAAGAACTACCGTACCATCGCAGAGCGGGAGTATCGTGCCCTGGGCGGACTTTCGCGCGGCGGAGGCTGGGCGGTGAAACTCGGTTTTGAATTCCCTGAACTATTCGGGACGATCGGCTTGCATTCCCCAGCCATTTTCAATGCTAATGCGCCCGCCATGGAACGAGTGCTCAGGAATATGCCTGCTGACGTGCGTCCCCGTCTCTGGTTGGACGTGGGCGACACAGACCGCGAACTTCCCAGCATCACCCTGTTCGAGCAGATGCTGGTGAGAAATAATTATCTCCATGAATATCATCTATATGCGGGCGATCACTCGGAAACCTATTGGCGCGACCACGTGGACGAATACATGCGCTGGTATGTTCAGTCGTGGCAGACAGAACCTGCGGAGCAATAAGATATAATTTGGGACAATCTCTCTCAGGAGCAGGTATGAATATCTTTATCACAGGCGGCGCAGGGTATATCGGTTCCGCCACAGCAGAAGCATTGCTCAACGCGGGGCACTCCGTCACCGTGTATGACTCTCTGGTCACCGGTCACCGTGCTGCGGTCCCGAAAGATGCGGAGTTCATCCACGCATCTTTGGATGACAGCCACGCACTTGCCGAGGCGCTGACATCAAAAAAATATGACGCCATCATGCACTTCGCCGCTTTCATCGAAGCAGGCGAGAGTATGAAAGACCCCGGTAAATTCTTCCGCAACAACTTTACCAACTCCCTGCAATTGATGGAAACAGCAGTGAAGGCTGGGGTGAAGAAGCTTGTCTTTTCCTCCACCGCGGCGGTCTATCAATCCAGCGAAGAGCCGCTTACAGAAGAATCTCCGCTCGGACCGACCAATGTCTATGGTCACACCAAATTGATGACCGAGCAGGTGCTCGACTGGTATTGCGAAATTTATGGGTTGCATTTTGCTGTGTTGCGTTATTTCAATGCCTGCGGCGCATTACCGGGACGCGGCGAAGCGCACCAGCCTGAGTCGCATCTTATTCCGCGCGTGTTGCAGATCGCGCTGGGTCAGGCGGACTCCGCCACCATTTTCGGCACGGATTACCCCACGCCGGATGGAACTTGCATCCGCGATTACATCCACATTGCGGATCTAGTCTCGGCGCATATTTTGGCATTGGATGCATTGGAAAAGCGCGAGAAGATGACGTACAATGTCGGAAGCGGGAACGGCTTTTCCGTGCGTGAAGTGATCGAAGCCGCGCGCAAAGTAACGGGACATGCCATTCCTGCCATCGAAGCGCCGCGCCGCCCCGGCGACTCGGCACGGTTGGTGGCATCACCGGATAGGATCAAAAGCGAACTGGGTTGGAATCCGCAGTTCACAAATCTGCACGATATTCTCTCCAGCGCATGGGAGTGGCATGTGTCCCACCCGCACGGATATGAAAAATGACATTTTCCTTTCATCGCATCCCGGTCGGCATTGACAACTGCTATCTCCTGCGCGGCTCTCAGACCATCTTGATCGATGGCGGCGCGCAGGGCGGATTCCCATCCTTTAAGCGCCGCCTGCGGGACCTCGGAGTTGATCCGCAGGAAATCGCCTTGATCCTGCTGACGCATGGTCACTGGGATCACATCACCTGCCTGAGCGACATCCAGAAATTGACCGGGGCGAAGGTCGCCATTCATGGACAGGATCAGTTCATGGTCGAGACGGGTGAGCCGCCATTTCCAAATGGAGTAAATGTCTGGGGGAAGATAATGTCCGCATCTGCGAGACTGTTATTGAATCCGAAACTTCCAAAAGTGAAAGTGGATGTGACGCTTGGCGACGAGGGGATGTCGTTGCAAAAATATGGGATTCCCGGAAAGGTTGTGTACACGCCAGGGCATTCGATGGGTCATGTCAGCATCCTTTTGGATACGGGCGATGCGTTTGTCGGTGACATGGCGATGAATGATTGGTATCTGCGCCGGACGCCGGGTTTGCCGATCCTTGCGGATAATATCCGTATGGTAGTGGAGAGTTGGCGAAAGATACTGCCGATGGGGATCAAGCGGGTACATCCCGCGCATGGCAGGGATTTTTCCGCTGATGTGATGCGGCGGGAGATCGAAAATTTCACGCGATGAAAAAACGGCTGGTTCTTGGATGAACCAGCCGTTCCTTTTATAACCTGAGCTTTGTTTCAAGGTTGTCTATTGCATTTTTTGCCTCGGCGAGACCTACACGATACAGATCCTGATACACTTTAATGGCTTCGAGTTTATTGCCTCTTTTTATCAGTTCTTCGAGTTTGGCGTTTGCCATGCGGGGATTTTCGAAATATTCAACACCGAGTTTTTTGTACAGAAATTCGATGCGATCTTCCAATTCCGCAATGCGGACGCGCAGCCGGGCGATCTCTTCATCTGACATTTGATTTCTCACCTTGAAGAATTATTGCTCGCAGGCAAAGCGTGACAGGGCTTCGTCGAACAATGGGCGCGCATTTTCAGCCAGGGGCGTGTAGCCTTTCCATGCAAAGACGCGATCGCCACAGGTCCATGCGCCGACGCCGCCGTACGGCAGGACCGGCGTGGCAGTGGATGCGATGTTGATGTACACCACGTTCATATTGCGGATCAACATGACTTCCAATTGCCCTTCGCGGGTATCCAGTCCATCGTTGATGATGGTGTCCATGATGAATTTCGGGTCGGCTGTGCCGGGGGCGAACTGCCAGATCAATTGCATGAAGAGATTGGCGTTAAATGCGGCGATCAAGCCCTGACTGTAGGTGCTGGGCGCGGCGGGGTTCTGCTGTGCGCTTACGTCAAAGAAGGCGATATCCACGGGATGCCCTATGCAGAATTGGTATTCACAGAACAAACCTGCCAGACTGAACGGGGTGGGGGGCGGGGGCGGCGTGGGCTGTGCCATTTCCGTCGGCACGGGAAGCGCTGTTAGGGTTGCCGCCACAGCGCGGTTGATCTGCTCGGTTTGGGAATTTTGGTTTTGGGCGC
>CAYPHR010000305.1:0-3567 GCA_964410375.1 uncultured Anaerolinea sp.
GGGAAAATACCAATAGGGAGGGGTGCTTCCAACATCATTCACCTTGTAGGCGGTGTTGATGGAGAACGAAACCGCATATTCGCCCATAACCCCCATGATCTCCTCGTCGGTGAGAAGGGCAGTCCCGGGTTGAATTGTGGGAGCCCGCCAGAGCAATTGCCGGATAAATCGTTGCTGTTTTGTCCATGAGTATTCAAACTCTTTTGTATTGTCCAGGTGAAAATTGACAGCCAGTGCCAGCATCAGTGCCAGCAGGATGTGTTTCTTGTTTCTGTCGCTGATGAAATAATCCACCAGCAGGAGAACGACCAGCGCCGCGCCAAACATGGCGGGGATGCCAAAACGTGAAGCCGAGAGCAGGTTTTTGCTGGTGACGATGGAACGCCCAATGAACCAGATCGGTAATCCGCTCGATATCACGGCGGCGAATGCCAGCAAGGGGGCAGATACCCGCCAATCATCCCCGCTCCCATTTTCTTTTTGGACCGGCTTGAACTTTCTCAAATATAGATATG
This sequence comes from uncultured Anaerolinea sp., assembly GCA_964410375.1. Lineage (GTDB taxonomy): Bacteria > Chloroflexota > Anaerolineae > Anaerolineales > Villigracilaceae > Villigracilis. Next base: position 516 of record CAYPHR010000305.1, read on the forward strand.
ACATTGCGAACATTAGCAGACAAACCGCCAGTTTATACCGCACGAAAGGGGAAGTCAGATCGAATGAACCGGCATCGATTGCCATTTGCCATCCAATTGTGAGCACGGATATCGTATCCGCGATGAAGGTGTTGATCAAAAATCCAACTGCTTTGAGCGGTTCACTAAATAATTGCATGAAGATTACCGGCTGGTTGCGCGTTGCCTCGGGAGCACCTTCGAAAATGAATACGCGCCAATACATAAAAATGCCCAACACGGACAAGTACGGCAGCCAATGAATGAAAACCTTTGCCAGATTTTTTATACCTTTGAATTCCATGCGGAAAAAAAGAATCCATAATATGACTGCGCGGATTAACTCCAATCCGGCAAAGTATTCACTAGTGAAAAGGTGCGATGCTGTAAGTATTAAGGCAAGGGTTGCGTATAGCCAATTTTGAACCGAGTTTCCCTGGGTGGATAAAATCATCAGGATCAACGAAAGATTGAACGCAAGAAATCCAAACCAATGATGCGTCGATCCGATGGCAAAAGGCTGTAGCATGAAGAACGGATAGACGGCGAAGAAGAGAGAGACGATGAAAGCTTCCCTTTTCCGCTCCCTCCACATGGTCCTTAAAAAGATATAGAATGCAATGACCGTTGCAAAGCGCATTGTCAACGCAAAAAGATGCCAAGCCAACGGGCTAAACCCCAACAACCTGAACGCCGACATGTACAGCCATGCCGCATTGGGCCGGCTGTCATAAAAAAGCATCTCCCGCAGGCTGTCAATTCCCTTCAGGTTGGCATAAAAAACATAAGGCCAGTCGTCCATGTAAAACCCCAGGCGCGGGATGAGCAGACCAAAGGCGGCAATGCAGGTGAAAAACAAGGCAACAGGCGCGCTTTTTTCGGTGAATGACAAATGCTGAAAATATGCCTGGATTTTTTTCATAACCTTCGTGATTATACCCTGACGTTGATTACGCTTCATCCCTGCCTAAATCTGCTTCTGTTTTACTGGTCTTTCCTCCGCCTTTGGAGTAAAATAGAACACACGTTCCCCAAATAGACGAAAAGATAACCAATGGAATTCAAACTTCAAGCACCCTTCGTACCCATGGGCGACCAGCCCGAAGCCATCCGCGGACTTGTGGACGGCGTGAACAAAGGACTCAAGCATCAGGTTCTGCTCGGAGCGACAGGCACGGGCAAGACCTTTACGATCGCGTCCGTCATTCAGGAGCTGCAGAAGCCCGCGCTCATCATGGCGCACAACAAGACGCTCGCGGCGCAGTTATATGCCGAGTTCAAGGAGTTCTTTCCGGAGAATGCGGTTTCGTATTTTGTCTCATACTATGATTACTACCAGCCCGAGGCATACGTCCCGCGGCATGACTTGTTCATTGAAAAAGAGACGCAGATCAACGAAGAGATCGAACGTTTGCGGCTGGCGGCGACGACCGCGCTGATCTCCCGCCGGGACGTCATCATCGTTGCGTCTGTGTCATGTATTTACGGTTTAGGCTCGCCGGAAGAGTTCGGCAAGGGGACCGTGACTCTCCAAGTGGGGGAGATCTACCGCCGCAATGCATTGCTCCGTCAGTTGATCGAGAGCCAGTACCAGCGCAATGACATGGAACTGCGCCCCGGCACGTTCCGCGTGCGCGGCGATACGCTGGAGATTATCCCTGCTTACGAAGAGAAGCGCGGCTTCAAGATCACTTTCTTTGGAGATGAAGTGGAACGCATCATGCAGTTTAGTCCGTTGACGGGTGAGATCTTCGATGAACTGAAGGAAGTCTCGATCTATCCCGCCAAGCAATATCTGACCGACTCCGACCGCATGAAGGAATCCATTGCCCATATCGAAGCGGAGTTGGAGGAACGGCTAGCGTTCTATAAAAGTCAGGGCAAGTTTTTGGAGGCGCAGAGGATCGAGCAGCGCACCCGGTACGATCTGGAGATGCTGAAGGAAGTCGGCTATTGCTCCGGCATCGAGAATTACTCGCGCCATCTGGACGGACGTGAGCCCGGCACGCATCCGTGGACGATGATCGATTTTCTGCCGAATGATTATCTGCTGGTGATCGACGAGAGCCATATGACCGTGCCGCAGATCCGCGGGATGTATAACGGTGACCGCGCACGCAAGGAAACCCTGGTGGAGTATGGCTTCCGCCTGCCATCCGCAATGGACAACCGCCCGTTGAAGTTCGAGGAGTTCGAGCAGGTGATGGGTAACACGATCTACACATCTGCGACGCCGTCCACGTATGAAATGGAACATGCCGAGCAGGTCGTTGAGCAGATCATCCGCCCGACGGGACTGGTGGACCCCGAGGTTATCGTGCGCCCGGTCAAGGGGCAGGTGGATGACCTGGTCGGAGAGATCAAGCAGAGGACAGAACGAGGCGAGCGGATTCTGGTCACGACCCTCACCAAGCGTATGGCAGAGGATCTGACCAAGTACATGCACGAGTTGGGAGTTAAAGTCCAATACCTGCATTCGGAAGTGGAGACGTTGGAACGCGTCGGCATCCTGCGCGATCTGCGCCTGGGCACGTTCGATGTGCTGGTGGGTATCAACCTGTTGCGCGAAGGCTTGGACCTGCCCGAAGTGTCATTGGTGGCGATTCTGGATGCCGACAAGGAAGGCTTCCTGCGTTCGGATACGGCGCTGATCCAGACCATCGGGCGCGCGGCGCGTAACGTGAACGGACGCGTCATCATGTACGCCGACCGCATGACTGATTCGATGAAGCGCGCAATTGACGAGACCAACCGCCGCCGTGCCAAGCAGGTCAAGTTCAATGAAGAGAACGGTATCGTGCCGATCAGCATCCACAAGGAGATCCACGACCTGACCGAGGAAATGTCTGCCAAGGCAGTCAGTGAGATGCGCGGTGAGTACAAGGTGAAAAGCATTGGCGCTGGCGGCATGCCGCGTGGCGAGTTGCGCAAGATCGTTGCGGAAGTGGAAAGACACATGAAGGAAGCCGCAAAGAACCTTGAATTCGAGCGCGCCGCCGCATTGCGGGACGAGTTGTATGAGTTGAAATCCCTG
>CAYPHR010000306.1:0-3556 GCA_964410375.1 uncultured Anaerolinea sp.
GTGGACGAATCAGTCATCCGGTCCGACCCGAACCGCACGATGATCCCCGGCATCGTCGTCAGCGCCGTGTGTCATGTTCCGTTCGCGAGTCATCCATCCTATTCACAGGGATATTACGACCGCGACAACGAGTTCTATCTCGCATGGGACAAGATCAGCGAGTCAAAGGAAAGCGTGCAGACGTATCTTGACGAATGGGTGTACGGCGTGAAAGACCGGAATGCCTACTGGAAAAAACTCGGCGAGAAAACGCACAAGCGCCTGAAGGTGAAAGCGCGTTACAGCGAAAAGATCAATTATGGACAGTATTAACATCGATGAATATTCCGCACTTCGATCTTGGCGGAGACGGCGCGCCGCTGCACTTCCTGCACGCCAACGGCTATCCGCCTGAATGTTACCAGCCGCTGTTCGCACATTTACAGAACCGATATCGTGTCTTTGGGATGAAACTCCGCCCGTTGTGGGAAGGACAAAACAAGGATGATTTTCAAGACTGGCATCCCTACTCGGATGACCTGCTGCGCTTCTTGTCGGACCGTGGAGCTAATCCCGTTATCGGAGTTGGTCATTCCATCGGCGGGATCGTCACCCTGCGCGCGGCGCTGCGCGACCCGGACAAATTCCGCGCCCTGATCCTGCTCGACCCCGTCTTCTTTGTCCCGTCGTTTTTGGTCGGCTGGAATTTCATCCGCGCCATCGGGCTGGGCGAAAAGACGCATCCGCTCATCCCCGCCGCCAGGAAGAGACGCCGCGAATTTGATAATCTTGATGTTTTGTTCCGCAGTTATCGAAGCAAGCCGATCTTTCGATACTTGAACGATGACAGTTTGAAAGCGTACATTGCAGGCATCACCAAGCCCAAAGCGGACGGCGGTTATGAGCTGGCATATACTCCCGAATGGGAAACGCACATCTACCTGACAGGTTTGCGCGATTTCGATCTCTGGCGCGGACTTCCGAATCTCGATGTGCCCACGCTCATCATCCGCGGCGCAGAGACGGATACATTCCTGCCGAATGCGGAACGGCTTGTAAAAAAGAAGAACCCGAACATACAGGTGCATACCATGCAGAACGCCACACACATCCTGCCATTGGAATATCCGCGGGAAGTGGCGGAAATTATCAACGATTTCGTTCAGAAAGTAAAACAAGACCCTAAAGGTCTTGAAGACCTTTAGGTCTGAGAGGATAACCATGCCCGAACTCAAATATTCTTCCGCCGAACTGATGATCATCAACGCCGCGCGCCTTTTGCGAGACGGCGATACGGTCTTCGTCGGCGTTGGTCAACCCAACCTCGCCTGCAACCTTGCCAAACGGACTCACGCTCCCAACCTCGTCATGATCTACGAAGCAGGCGTCATCGGCGCGGAGCCTGCCCGCCTGCCGCTCTCCATCGGCGACCCCACCCTCGTCAGCGGTGCGCTTTCGGTGGTCAGCATGTACGATATTTTCGCCAACTACCTCCAACGCGGCAACGTGGATGTGGGCTTCATGGGCGGCGCGCAGATCGACAAATATGGCAATATCAACGCCACCGTCATCGGTGACTACGCGCAACCCAAAGTCCGTTTGCCGGGTTCGGGCGGTTCGCAGGAAATTGCCGCGTGGGCGAACCGTTGTTACATCATGACCCCCCACCAGAAGAGGCGCTTCCCTGAAAAAGTGGAGTTCATGACCTCCGCCGGGTTTATCGGAGGAAAAGATGACCGCCAAAATGCCGGTCTGCGCGGCGGCGGAATGCTTGCCGTTGTCACCGACATCGGCATTCTCGAACCCGATGAGACCGGCGAAATGACTCTCACAGCCCTGCATCCCGGCAAAACAGCCGGGGATGCCAAAGCCAACACCGGCTGGGGTCTGAAAATCTCGACACAATTGAAAACGACCGAACCGGTCACCAAAAAAGAACTGAGAATCCTGCGTGAAGAACTCGACCCGACCGGCATTTATCTCAAAGGCGCAGCATAGCGCAAAAATCACACCAAACTACCATTTACGCGCATCGGGAAAAGGGATATATCTGTATTCATGAGAACCTTTCCCGTTCGCTACATCCTATTTGACCTGGGCGGAACGCTCATGCACGCCCGCGGCGATTGGGAGCCGATCCACGAGCGCGCAGATCAGGCGTTGGTCGATTCGCTGCGCACGCACGATATTTACATCGAGCCGCGGCATTTCCGCGCACGCCTGCATGAATACTATGAACAGCGCGAAAAGGATTTTCAGGAAACCACCTATCATTTCGTCCTGCGCGAACTTCTCACAGAGTTGGGTCATGCCGAGGTCGCAGAACCAATTCTCAGGTCCGCGTTGGATGCGATGTACTCCATCACCCAAAGCAACTGGCAGCTCGAAGCGGACGCGGTTGAGACCCTCAAGATGTTGAAGTCCAATCAATATCGGCTCGGTATTTTTTCCAACGCGGGCGATGACAAGGACGTTCAGCAGCTCATTGAGAATTTCGGCATCCGCGATCACTTCGATTTCGTGCTGACATCCGCCGCGTGCTTCTATCGCAAGCCGCATGAGCGCGCGTTCGAAATCTCGCTCGCGCAGTGGAACATCACGCCGCAGGAAGCCGCGATGGTCGGCGACAGCCTTGAAGCGGATATCATCGGGGCGAAGCAGGTTGGGATGACCGCGATCTGGATCACGCGCCGTGCAAGTTTTACGGACGAGGAAATGCGCCGCATCAAACCGGACTTCAGCCTGCGCAAACTCTCCGAACTTTTACCCACCCTCGATATGCTCTCCCTGTCCCGCCGCTGAGCGCGTTCGCAGTACAATCCTCGTCCATGCCCCAAAACAAGATCCTTTCCTACGCCGCGCTTGCACTTGGCATCACGGCGCTCAGCCTTTCCGCCATGTTCGTGCGCTGGGCGGATGCGCCCGGCGCCATGACAGGCTTCTATCGGCTGCTCATTTCCACGGTTTTGATGTTCCCCTTGTTCGTCAGGCAGCAAACCCGCCGAGAAAAAATCGATCGGAAATTCCTGCTCTTCCCGATCATCGGCGGCGTGTTCACGGCTTTGGATTTTACGCTCTGGAACACATCCGTGCAATACACAACAGCGGCGAACGCGACCTTGCTTGGAAACACATCCCCGTTATGGGTCGCGCTGATCGCCCTGTTCCTGTTCCGCGAAAAACTGCGCGGAAGTTTCTGGATCGGTTTGGCGCTGGCATTGACCGGTGCAATGCTGGTCGTTGGCAGTAATTTCCTGCAAAACCCAACGCTTGGCTTCGGCGACCTGCTGGCAAGCACTGCGGCGATCTTTTACGCGCTCTACCAGCTCACCACCCAGCGCGGACGCAAGTACATCGATCCGTTCCGCTACACGTGGCTGGTGGGAGTCAGCGCCACGGCTGGCATGTTCATCATCAACATCGTTCTTGGAAATTCGTTCACAGGTTTTTCAACACAGACCTGGCTGGTATTTCTCGCCACTGCCGTCATCTCACAGATGATCGGGTATCTCTCCATTTCCTATGCGTTGGGGCATCTGCCGGCATCCGTTGTCGCACCGACATTGATCGGTCAGCC
>CAYPHR010000307.1:0-3556 GCA_964410375.1 uncultured Anaerolinea sp.
TTGGATATTTTGAAAACCGTGAAAAAATTATTGAAGCCCAATGGAAAATTCATTCTATCCAACTGGCAATTTTTGAACAGCGAGAAACTGAGAGCCAGAGTCCAGCCGTGGGAGCGGGCAGGGCTTTCGGATTCGGATGTGGATGAGGGGGATTATTTGCTGGATTGGCGCAGCGGCGGCGAGGGGCTTCGGTACGCGCATCAGTTTTCAGTGGAGGAACTGCTTGGGCTGGCTGGGCAGGCTGGGTTTAAGGTCGAGGCGTCTTTTCTGTCCGATGGGGAAAACGGCAGGTTGGGGCTGTATCAGATCTGGTCATGAATCATCTGATGCAACGCAGTTTCGTCCCGCGCCTTTGGCTTTATACAGTGCGGAATCGGCGCGCTCGACCAGCGTTTGCAATGTGTCATGTTCGTTCATCTCCGCAACGCCGATGCTGATCGTGACCCGCAGCGGACCGACATTGGTTTCAAAAGGATCTTTCATCACTGACTGCCGGAAACGTTCTGCAAAGCGTTTTGCAGATTCGAGGTTCGTTTCGGGCAATAGGATCACGAATTCCTCGCCGCCATAACGGACGATCAGGTCGATCATGTGCGCGTTCTTTTGGCACCGCTCCACAAGTTGACTCAAGATCTGGTCTCCTGTCGCATGTCCGTAATGATCGTTGACCCGCTTGAAGTGATCGATGTCGAATATGATCGCGCAGAACGGGCGGTGAATGCGGCGCGCGCGCTGGAATTCGAATTCTCCCAGTTGATACAGACCACGGCGATTATATACACCGGTTAACGGATCGGTGATCGCCTGGCTTTGCGTTTCTTCGAAGATGCGCGCATTTTCAAGTGCGACAGCGACCTGGTTTGCAAATTCGGTCGTGATCTGCACGTCCTTATCCTTGAAGTGGTTCGGCTCGGTGCTGTCAATAGCCAGCAATCCGATGGTTCGATCCTTATAGATCAGCGGCACGCCAAGCCAGGAGCGGATGTGAATGCTGGAAATATCATTGAAGACGTGATATTTCTCGTCGATCTCGGGGATAATGTACGGCTGCCCGGTCTGCATAACGACAGTATTTGGATTATCGCCGGGGATGGGAAAACGCAGCCCAATCACATCCTTTAGATCGGCAAACCCGCTGCCACCCACGATCTCCAGTTCACCGTCGATCAACAATTGCACCGAGGCACTGTCGTATGGAATCACTTCATTGAGATGATCGAGAATATGGGAAACGGTTTGTTCCATTTCAAGTTTCTCGGCAATCGCCAGACTTGCCTTGCGCAGGATCTCGGATGTATCGGCTCGGCGTCTGGCATCGTCCATGGTCTTGAACTTTTCATAAGCAAGGGCGATCAGACTAGCGGCTTGCTCGCAAAGCGCCACCTCCTCCGGCGGGAACTGGCGGATCGTGTCGAAGGAAATGATCAACGCACCGAGCTTGGTTTTCCCCGCGATCAGGGGCAGTACGATCTCGGAACGGGATGAAAACCTTTCTGCGATCTCTCGATCGATATAGGGAGAGTTGTAAGCGTCTTCTATGATCAAAGTATGACCAAGCGTCAGCACAGATTCGGTCAGGGTTTTTCCGCCCGGTTTAGGCTGAATGCTGGGATAAATATCCCGGTACTTGCCGGATGCAGCAAGTGATGATGTCTTTTTATTCTCCTCGTCCCAGGAGGTCAGGAAACATCCATCGGCGCGGATCAGGTCGGCAAGACGGTCGGCGGCATTCTGCGCCATTTCCTTCAGGTTATCCGCTCGGAGCGCGTCGCGCACGATCTCGTGCATCAGGTTCAACGATTTTTGCCGACGCAATACCTTTTGCTCCGTGCGGGCACGAGTCTCTGCCGCGCCAAAAAGGCTTGCGGCAGTGCGGATCGCCTCCAATTCCGTGCCGGTCCACATCCGTTCCTCGCGGCAATCGTCAAACGCGATGAATCCCCACCACAGGTTATCCACGAAAATCGGCATGACCGCGGTGGAAATACAGCCCAGTTTTTCAAGGAACTTTTGCTCGCTCTCCGGCATAGCCGCGACCAAACCGTAGATCGGATGTCCTTGTGAAAGATGATCCTGCCATCTGCCAAAACCAGATTGGCGCAACGGCGCATGCCGAAACGCGGGATTATCGATCTGCGGCTTCGTATCGGCAGACACCCACTCATAACACATGCTTGAATAAACGACACCATTCTCGCCCGTGTAATTCATCGCCACATACACGCGGCTGACACCCGCAGCCTCCCCGATCTTTTCCAGGACGCCGGGGATCGTATGCTCCCACGTGGATTCGCGCAGGAATTGTCCCGCCGCCATGCTGATGGCAGACATGATCGCCTCGCGGCGGCTCAACATCTCTTCCACATCCTTGCGCTGTGTGATGTCGTGCAGGACGATCATGATATCGGACTGTCCGTGCTGTTTTTGATTCTCCCGCAGAGAGATGGGGGAAACGTTCACTTCGAAGACTCTTGCCTGTTTGCCCTCCCCGATCTTAATCTCCGCCCGATGCTCACCGCCCGTAAAATAAGAGGACAATTTATCGGCAAACTTCGTGAAAACCCCGGCAAATGACCTGCCAACAGATTCCTTTTCCGATCGCTGGAAAATTTTCTCCGCAACCGGGTTGAGATATAAAACGCGCTGCTGCGAATTCAGCACAATCACGCCATTACGCATGTTTTTCAACACCGTCAGGTGTTCGAGCGGCATGACCTCCAGCATATGAAATTTTCGGATCGCCCAGAAAATCCCCAACGCGGTCGGGAGCAGCACCAGAGGAGACAGATCGAGATTTCGGATCGGTCCGGCTCTGCCAACAAATAAGAGATTGGCAAAAAGCGGAAAAAGAATGCTAAGGACCATCACCCCCATCTGAAGGCGGTGCAGCCCGGGTCTGCGAACCAGTTCCATGATCAAAAGCATTCCCGAAAGAAGCAGGAGGCTGTAGGAATACAGGATATGAACCCAGAAGAAGACACCGCGCTGGAGTTGCAGAAGGCTGAGTCCGCCGATATCCACCACGGTCTCCATGGTATACATCAATTGCAGGGACGGGTTCAACAGCATGAACGTCAGCGTCAACGCGGGAATGATCCAGAATAAAGGTTTGGCGCGGGGAGGGAGCAGGTGACGCCTGCCGGTGAATTCGATGACAAAGAAAAATATAAAAACAGGGATGCCGACAATGCCGATGTATTTGATGTCCGCCATATGCAGTTTCATCGACAGGGACGGAAAGAATATTTCCATCCCGTAGAAGAACGTCCAGATGGAACATCCCAGCATCGCCAATGCAAAAGGCGTGACCGCCTTCGAAGACTTAAAGTTCCATGCGTAAAACCCCAGCCATGCATACAGAATTGCAACCAGCAGGTAGATCAGGGGAACGTATGTGTTGGGTTGACTCAACATCTCATTGATAAAAGTTCTTCGTTGGGAACAGGCTGGGCAGCCCGTCCCATGTCATTACTCCCATTTTATTACCGATCAAAAGCCCTGCACATTACAGATTTATCATGTATAGGGCTGGTTTGCAAATTTGACGGGTTATGCA
>CAYPHR010000308.1:0-3526 GCA_964410375.1 uncultured Anaerolinea sp.
CGCGCATGGGCGGACTTCTTCCGCTTGCAGATCTATGGTGTGATGTGGTCCGCCACGGGCATTGACCAGTTCTATCCTGAACGATATGAGCGCGCGCAAACCGATTTTGAAGCGGACGAAAGTTATCACGACCTGACCGCGCTGCTGACGGAAGACCAACTTGCCGTCAACGCGTTGGAAACCGGGTTTCGAGTTGTGGGTGAAACGCCCATGCTGCTCGTAAATGAGCCTATGTTAATAAGCGCGGGCGCGAACAGCGACATCCGCTATAATTTTTTCTATCCGCGCTGGGCGTATGACGAGTATCGCGAGATCATGTTCGCGTTGAGCGAGCGCAACGGCTGGACGTATGTTGACCTGTGGAATGTCATCCCCGCGAACGAATTTACCAACAGCGCGATTCATTTGACGCCTGCTGGCGAGAAATTGCTGGCGGAAACGCTTGCGCCGTATATTATGGAAGCGTGTAAATAAGAATACATATCATGTTGAGCAAAGCGAAACATCTTTACGCTTATCGAAGATGCCGCCATGCTCGGAGTGAAACTCAGGAGTTCGTTTTCATGAAAGTTCGTTCGATTTTTCTTTTACTGGTCTTCCTGCTTGTGTCATGCACCGGCGCGCCAGCGACATCGCAACCTGAATTGGAGCCGGCATCCCAACCCGCGATGGAAACGGATGTTGTGCCCGAACCAAATGCCACCGCAATCCCGCAAGCGGTTGAGGCGCTCACAGAGGAAATCCCAGCGACAGCCACGCCGCGCCCGACTCTCGCACCTGACGAATGGAAGTCGCTGCCCATCGTTCCGTCGGTCAGTGATGCGATGAAGGACGTGTACAAGCGCGGGCTGGCAATGGGACGCGATCCGCACGCCTTTGCAAAAGTGGGAGATTGCCAGACCAATACCGGCTTTTACCTTGTTGACTTTGATCATGAAGGCAGATACAGTCTCGGCGAAGAGTATGCTTATCTTCAGGACACGATAAATTACTACGAAGGTTCGTTCTCGCGCACCAGTCTCGCAATGCGCGATGGATACAATGTCGCCGCCATTCTTACTCCCCTGCGCGCCGACCCAACCCAATGCGAAAAGAATGAACATCCCATCGCATGCGAGTTCCGCCTGCATAATCCGAGCGTCGCCATTATCAGTCTCGAAACCAACTTCAATGATCGTCCCGCCGATGATTACGGCAGATACATGCGCCAGATCATCGAATATTCCATTGAGCAGGGCGTGGTTCCCATCCTTGCCACCAAGGGAGATAATCTCGAGGGCGACCACAGCATCAACGCCGAGATCGCGAAGATCGCGATGGAATACGACATTCCGCTGTGGAATTTCTGGGCAGCGCTTCAACCCCTGCCGAACACTGGGTTTGACACCGAATTGAACGACGGTTTCCACCTGTCCTTTTCCCGCAATTTCTTCGACCAGCCCCGAAATATGCAAAGAGGCTGGCCCTGGCGCAATCTCACCGCGTTACAAGCGTTGGATGCGGTGAGAAAAGAGTTGCAGGGACAGTAAAAAAAAATAAACCATAGATGGATACAGGTAAATTGGATGGAACGGAACAAATATCAGTGTGCATCCGCGTGTATCTGTGGTTGAATTAAATTAAAAGGAATCAACCATGACAACCGAAATCATCACTCCTATTGCAACATTCATCGCTGAGAAGATTCTCAAGCAGCCAGGCAAATCCATCGCCGCAGATGAAGCCCTCATCTCAAGCGGATTGATCGACTCCTTCAGCCTGATGGATTTGGCGCTCTTCATCGAAGACACCTTCGGCGTGCGCATCGAGGACACCGAATTGAACGCGGAGACGTTCGATAATCTCAATCAATTAGCTGAATTGATCTCCTCCCGCAAATAATTATGAACGTAGGGGCGCAGCGACGCTGCGCCCCTACCAATTGCCATGACCACATTACCCAATCTCCTCCAACGCAACTATCAGGAAGTCCCCGACAAGACCAGCATCATCCTCCAACACGCGGGGCAGGAGGACAAGTCGCTGACCTACCGCGACCTCATCCGCGGCGCGAACCGCTATGCGCTGACCTATGCTCGCGAAGGCATCAAACCCGGTGAAGTGGTTATCCTCATCCTGCAACATGGCGAAGACCTCGTCTATGCCTTCTGGGGCGCGATCCTGCATGGCGCAATTCCCTCCATCATGCCGTTCCTGACGGAGAAACTCGCGCCCGAAAAATATCGCGCCGACCTCGCTTCGCTCATCTCCATCACCAAACCGACCACCATCGTCACGTATCCCGAATTTGAAGCGGAAGTGCGCAGCGCGCTCACCGAAGGAGACTCCGTCCGCCATGTGATTCTCACAAATGGCATTGAAGCCGAAGCCAAACCCAATTTTGAATTACTGCAAGGTTTCAGATCAACACCGGAAGATATTGTCGTACTGCAACACTCCTCAGGCACAACGGGTCTGCAAAAAGGCGTGGCGCTTTCACACCGCGCTGTGCTGAATCAACTCAACGCTTATGGCAGCGCAATAAAACTCGACCCCGCGCAAGACGTCATCGTCTCGTGGCTGCCGCTTTATCACGACATGGGGTTCATCGCCTGCTTCCTCATGCCCGTGCTCATGCGCATCCCGCTCGTCAACATGTCGCCCTTCGATTGGGTGCGCGCGCCCTATCGCCTGCATCAAGCCGTTTCGCAATACAAAGGCACGCTCACCTGGCTGCCGAACTTTGCATACAATTTCTGCGCCCACAAAATCCGCGAGCGCAACCTTGAAGGTGTGAACCTCTCTTCGTGGCGGGCGATCATCAACTGCTCCGAGCCCGTCCACGTGGAAAGCCATGACCTTTTCCACGAGAAATTTTCGGCATACGGCTTGAAGAAATCCGCGCTGCAAACGTGTTACGCCATGGCGGAGAATGTCTTTGCGGTGACTCAAAGTCCGCTGGATGGAACGCCCGCGGTGGATGTGATCGACCGTGAGACCTTTATGACGAAGCGCCTCGCGACTCCGCCCCAGCCTGATTCGCCGACCCTGACCATGACATCCTCCGGGCATCCGATCCCCAACACCCGCATCCGCATCGTGGACGAAGCCTTCAACGACCTGCCAGACCGCAGTGTGGGAGAGATCGCCGTGCAAAGCGATTGCATGTTAACGGAATACTTCAACCGCCCCGATGCCACTGATGCGGCAATCAAGAACGGCTGGTATCTGACAGGTGACTATGGTTACATCGCAGATGGCGAATTGTATGTTTCGGGAAGAAAGAAAGACCTGATCATCGTCGGCGGCAAGAACGTGTACCCACAGGATTTGGAGACGCTCGCCAGCGAAGTGGACGGCGTTCACGCTGGGCGCACGGTGGCGTTCGGCATGTATGATGAAGAGGAAGGGACCGAAGAGGTCGTCATCATCGCCGAAGCAGAAACAGCCGTCCCGTCGGAGATGGAGGCGATAGCGGATGCCATCCGCAACCACGTCACCAAGAGCTCCGCCATCGCCCTGCGCCACGTCAAGATCGTCGATGAAA
>CAYPHR010000309.1:0-3512 GCA_964410375.1 uncultured Anaerolinea sp.
TCGATCCACAGGACGTATTTCCGCAGACCGCTCAAACGCGAAACTGGCGTCGCCGCCATCCATGCGCGGGTTTCCCATGCCAGCCAGGCTGTGATGATGAACAGGAACAAGCCCCATTGCGTGAAATAGGAAGAGAGCGGCGTGCGGGATGCTTCCCAGAAATCCACCGAGTTATATGCCTGCCCGAACCATTGCGAGAACGGCAGGTAGAACATGGAACTGAGCGCGTACAACGTCACTGCCGCGCCGCCTGCCAGAGCGAGCTTCCCCGCCCAAGCGGGCAGGTTGAAGTAATCTTTCCATTCGAAATAGCGGATGAGCGTGTACACCGCCGCAATCGCCGCAAGCAGGTAATAGGTATACAGGTCCCAGGTATTGGTTGGTTTCAAGGCGCCGATCATCAACGCGCCGACAGCGAAGGACACGATCCACTCGCCGAGGGTCAACCTTGCGCGCGAGCGGATGAAAGACAGCGCCCACGCAATGATGAACAACGCCAGCGGCATGACCAGCATGTGCGCGTGCAGGTCGCTGTATAGGAAAGTGAAGAGCGGGAACTCGGTGATCTCGTTGCCGGGTCCGTGCGGGATGACGCGGCTTGGATTCCAGTACCAGTCACCGCGCCCGATGGGCAATGCCACTCCCTCCGTGACCATCGTCCACAAGCCCTGGAACGCCCAGCCCCAGCGTTGGATCAAGTTCGCGTCGGGAGGAATCGTTCCACCCGGGGCGGCGATGCGTTGAATCGAATTGAAGATGAGTTGGATCGTCCCGAGGTTGCCCAGCAACACGGTCAGGAGAGATGCGGCGAGTCCTGAAATCAAGGCGGAAGGCGGAAGACGGAAGGCGGTGTCTTCATCGCGGCGCATCAAATTCCAGCCAATGGCGAACGCGCCAATCGCCACCAGCGCGAACCAGGTCGGCAAAATAAAATTGTAGGCAATCGAAGGCACAATGCCGAGCAGTTTCACGGGCGTGCCCGCCAGCACAAAACCGTAATAGTAATAATTGATATATCCGCCCGCGAACCACGGGTCATACGGCGGGAAACTCGTGCTCTTCAAGACCGCGTTGAAATACGAAAAATCCATCGGGCGCTCGCCGCCTTTGGACGGATGCCACATATCCGAATTGCCGAAACGGATAAGCAGGTCGATCAGGAAGAAGGCGATGAAGACGATCTCGACGATGACAAAGAACCTGCGGTTCGCGTTCCACTCTTCCTTGAATTCATCCTTGCGCTTCATCCACAAGCCGACACCTGTCACTGCAACCAGAGCGAACGCCACGCTGATGCTTCCTCGTGTGTATGGAATCCCGACCGAGCCGCCCATCCACGCCAGCCACGCCAGCAGAACCAGACCGACGATGCGTCCAAGCGGATAAGCGTATCGCTTCAAGCCGGGCAATGCCAGCCGCGCGATCGGATAAGCGACCAGCCCAAGAATCAAAATAAACACATACCAGACCAGAAAACCAACGAACGGATATTTATTTTGCAGCCAGTCGTAACTGAACAATTCCGACCATGTGCCGCCTGCGCGTTGCTGGGCAAGGCGGGATTCAGGCAGCATGAGCGTCTTGTAATCCGCGAACTCTGTCGGTTTGAGCGGGACGACCTTGGTCAGATCCACGGTGCCGAGAATCGCGCGGACACGGTCTGCATCGAAATCGTCCGCTTTTTTGAAGATCAGCACCTTGGGATGGTCGTAAAAGGTGAAGGCTTCCTCTGCATACGAATCATTGATAACGATCGGTCCGAGCGTGGGGTAGGATTCAAAGACTTCCACCAACTCGAAGCCGAGCGAACCTTGGTACATGCCGGGCTGCGCTTCATAATAGCAATGGATGATGTTCTCGCCTTGCGGACATCCGAGCAGTTCGCGGTAGTAATGCGTGGTGAGCGGATAGCGTTCGGGCAGGCGGGTGATCTGTCCGTATTGGTGATTGGTGGGGATGACGATGAAGTCGGCACGGGAGAGCGTATCCACGAAGCGTTCGAGTTTGCTTTCGTCATCCGTCCAATAGACTTGCAGGATCAGGTCGCCGCGATACAAGCCGCCGAACGCGTCGTAGCCGTCAATGCGGAAGGGAAGTCCCCAATCGTAATCGGTCTCGTTGGCGATGCCTGATCCGCTCAGGGAGAGGGCGGTGCCGAATGTTTCGATGCGCAGGATGTATTGCTGGTCTTTTACCAATGGAACGGGCGCATCGAGCGTTAACGTGAGCGGCAATCCGCGCGGATCGGTTGTCAGCGTGGAATCAAGGATCGAGGAAGCGCGGGCAAGCGGCAGGTCCGGTTGGGAGGCGGAGGAGACGGTCAACAGGACGGGGGCGGGGGTCTCCGACTCGTCACGTGCGCGACCGATCAGCACTTCGCTGAGGATGCCTTCCTGCGCGGGTGTGACAACGAGCGTGAGCGGGGCATCCGCGTAGATGACATGGTCGTACGGAACGGGGATGGGCTGGTTGTATGCGCCTTCTTCCGTTTGAATGGAGAGGTTGACCGCGGCGGGCACGTTTTGGAACATCCAGCGCGAAGCTGCCATGCGGGTCTCGTCGCGCAGGTAAATGCTTTGGAAGGCGAATGCCCAGACGGCGGTGAGGGCGAGGACGATTGCGCCGAGGACAGGTACTGCGTAGTTCAGAATTCTGAATTTTGATTTCTGAATTCTGAATTCAAATACGAACCACGCCGCCATCATCACCAGAAGCGGATAGATGGGCAGTTGATAGCGCATGGTGGGATTGAACTGCAGCGATTGCCAGACGAAGTAGAACGCCGTCCAGCCCCACAGCAGGAGGTGTTTATGCTCGCCTTTCAGGATGCGCCAGCCCATCAACAGAAAGCCCGCCCACGCCAGAATGCCGAGCGGAAGTCCCAGCCCCCAGAGGGTGAGATTTTCGAATGAGAACAATTTTGAACGCCGCGCCCATTGAAGGTTCCAGGGCAGGTCGGCTTCGCCGGTGGCTTGGATGCGCTGTTCCGAGATATTCTTGACCCACTGCTCGCTGAGACCGATGCCATCGAAGGCGTAGGGCTGGAAGATGCGGAAGGAAATGATGGTGGCAAGTCCGCCTGCGATCAGGAACGCAAGAATCAGCGACCAATACTCAGCGGACAGCGGACGGTGGGCGGCGGACGATGATTTGCGGTCATGGATCAGCCAGCGGACAAAGAACGCAAACGGCAGGACGAATGCCATCGCGGCGGCGTTGATCTTGGACGCCATTCCCATGCCAAGTGCGAAGCCAAATCCGATGGAGAGATAAAAGAGCGGGTGTTTGATGATTTGAAAAACGAGCAATGAGTTACGACCTGCGGGCGCTTCATCATTACCTGTTTCCTGTTTCTCGTCTTTACCTTTCCACTCCACGATCTTCACCGCGAACACGAGCGCAAGGAACAGGAATGTGTTGACGAATAAGTCGGTGGTGAAAAAATGCGACTGCTGGATCTGCATCACTGTCAGCGCGGAGAATGCCGAGGCAAGCAGACCAACTTTCCGCCC
>CAYPHR010000310.1:0-3489 GCA_964410375.1 uncultured Anaerolinea sp.
GCAGGGAATTGGCGGTACTGGCTCCACAGGTAAATTAATCGCTTCTTTCCGCGCTCAAGGCTGGTGACTGGTTCATCAGCCTTTTTCTGCGCCTATGGTAAAATTCGCTTCGCCCGCCCCCGTAGCTCAGTGGACAGAGCGTCGGCCTCCGGAGCCGAAGAGCACGGTTCGAGTCCGTGCGGGGGTGCCTGAAAACCGTCTTCAAGGCGGTTTTTTGATTTTCAGCCCATTTGTCTCATTACGGGCAACTCATTTCTTGGATACAATAGATTTTGTGCGCCGACAAATCCTGTTTCTGATTCCCCTGCTTCTCGTATTCACAGGCTGTGACGTCAACGCTGTCAGTGACCCGATCTCCACATCCACGCCGGAGTTCGTGACTGCCACCCTGCCGCCGACAGCCATTCCTCAGCCGACAAGTACACCCGTCCCGCCTTCGCCCGCGCCGACCATTCCACCGATTGAAGGAACGACCACTACTCAGGTCAATGTACGCGAGGAGACCAGCACGACAAGCGAAAATCTGGGTATTATTCCACAATTCACGACCATACAGATCAGTGGACAGGATGCAACCGGAACATGGTACAGAATCGCCTACGCAGAGGCTCCGTCAGGAAGCGGCTGGGTGCGGGCGGAGTACGTGCAGGTCAATACAGCAGCGGAGATTCCAGTCATTTTGCCGTCAACAGGCAGCGGGTCCGGCGCGAGCGGGCTTGTAATCCAGCGAATAAACATCCGCAGCGGCGCAGGGGCAAATTTCGAATCGCTTGGGTTTCTAGAGCAGAATGATGTGGTACTCGTTACAGGCAGGGATGCAAGCGGCTTATGGCTACAGATCGATTTTTTCGATTCCCCCGATGGAATAGGCTGGGCTTCCGCTGAATTTTTGCAAGTGGAGGATACTGAAAGCCTGCCGGTGATCGATGAAGCTGTGGAAACAGGGGATACAGAAATCGAAACACCGCAATCAGTCGCCATTCCCGCCGCTGCAGACGGCGACTCTCAACAAGAGCCGTTGGCAAAGGTGGTGTTCGTGCCAGGCGGAATCCGTACCTTGCAATTGGAAAGCGATCTTTCCGCACCCGAGGGCGACCTTGAGGATTGGATCGGGTTTTCATCTTCCGGCATGGGTGTCGTCATCCAATTATCATGTTCAAGCGGCGTATTGCAAGTAGAATTACAGGAAACCGGCAGCGTGCTGGACACATTCAACCTTCCTTGCGGAGACTCGAAACTCCTGAGCACAACATCGAACAAAAGTTATCTATTAAGGTTGACACTTCCCCCCGCAGATGGATTTCAAGTTTTACATTATCGTTTAAAGATCAAAGCCAATCAGTAAATGGAGAGCAATATGAACGGAAGAAATTTTTTGTTTGCATGTATGATAATGATCATTATGCTGGCTGCCGGCTGCAAACCCGCTGTAGAGTCTTCACCTTTATCGGCAGCATTGAGCGAACTTTCCGGCACAGTGGACACAAAACAGGCGGGGGATAGCGCCTTCCTGCCCGCCAGCGCAAATACAGTACTTGAGGTCAACGGGCAAGTGCAGACCGGGGATGATGGACGCGTCCGTCTTGATCTGTCGTCCGGAACCATCATCCGTGTGGCTCCATCTTCACTGTTCACGCTTATCTCCAACGATGAGGTGGAAGGCGGTCTTGCCACAAAATTGAAACTGGATATTGGAAAATTGTTCATCATCCTGAATGGCGGAAGCGCGGATGTGGAAACTCCTTCCGGCGTGGCGTCTGTTCGCGGTTCGTACATGAAGGTGGAAGTTGATCCTGAGACCCTGGATATTTACATCACCTGTCTCGAAGGAGATTGCTCCGCCAGCAATCCGGCGGGAGCGGTCAACTTCACTAACGGCCAGAAGGTTGTTCTCTTTCATCGTGACCCGGTAACAGGCAACTGGAGCGTTCCATTTGTCGAACCAATGACGCCGGAGGAGTTCCAGGAGTGGCTGGATAACAACCCCGAAGCCGCGGATCTATTCAATGAAGCCATGGCAACCATGACCGCATTTGTGGAACCCACTGAAACCTCTACGCCCACGTCAACCCCACAGCCCACACCCACCCTGCAGCAGGTACTCCCGCCCGGCGATTCCAGCAGTGCCTGCTTTAGGATCATCCAGCCGGAAGAGGGGGCAAACCTCCCACAAATAGGACAAGTCACCTTTGAATGGGAGGAACAAAGCGGCGCTCAAAAATATCTGGTCACATTCATCGATGAATTTGGCCGCCGGGCAACTATTCAAACCACAGAGACAAGCACTACAAATTACATCGAAATCTTCCCCAATGGCGGTCAATATAACTGGTTCGTGACAGCGTACAGCGCGGACGGCAGCGAGATCTGCTCTACAGCCGAGTCCACTTTCTCCAAGCCGCAGGGAGATCCCACCTCGACACCGACCAGAATACCCAATCCTGATCCTGATCCGACATCCACCTTGCCGCCTCCACCAACCGAAGATAGTTGCACAATTGAGGAAAAATGTGATCCCTATAACGAAGAATGTTTTGTAGGGTACGAGAGCGACGAATGGTATGAATTTTGCTATGGAGAATTTGCACCCCAACCCTGAGTATTGTAGATGAAAACAAAGAAAAACACCTTAAGTCTGAACCTGATATTGCTTGCGGGCACGGCTCTTATCCTGCTGGTCGTTCAAATCGTAGCATTGCTCCCGGGCGTTACCACGCCGCTTGAAAGCTTGGAGTATTCCACGCGGGATTTTCTCATGCGCCTGCGCGGACCTCAAACACCGTCCGATGACATTGTCATTGTGGCGATCGACGACTTCTCATTTCAGTGGACGGGCTATCAATGGCCCTGGTCACGCTCCTATCTTGCCGAGATCGTGGATCAGATCAATGCAGGAGGCGCAAAAGTTGTCGGCGTGGATATTCTCCTGTTCGAACCGGATGCAGACCCCGGCGGGGATGAGGCGTTCGCAGAGGCTTTGGGAGAAAGTCAATACGCGATCAATATCTTGCAGATCACGAGGCGCACAGACCAGCAATTCACAAGTCAGACCTTATCGCAGCCTTTGTCGCTGTATCGTCAAGTTCTCGATGGGACAGGGATCACGTCTTTTGTCAATGATGAAGACGCGATTGTCCGAAGCGTGCAGGCATTTACAAGTTTCAATGAAGCGCTTTATTTCAACTGGGCGTTCGATGCGGCAAGATTATATTTGGATGTCGAACCGCCATCTCTCGCGACACAAAACAGAATCCTGTTCAATGGTCAAATCATTCCGCTGAGCAGGGAACAACTATTGGTCAACTTTGCAGGACCTGCCGGCACATATGCCACCTATTCCGCAGCCAATGTGGCACTTGGCGATGTGCTCGAACAAAACCCTGATGCATTTCGCAATAAGATCGTTCTGATCGGTGCAACAACCGATACGATGCAGGATGTCCATCCAACTCCATTTTCGACACAAAACCCGACGCCAGGCGTGGAGAT
>CAYPHR010000311.1:0-3455 GCA_964410375.1 uncultured Anaerolinea sp.
ATCGCCTGTCTGTCATTATTTTGATATTTTCGATGGGCGTTCGGATGACCAGATCACAGCCGGGCCAGATGGCATCCACGCCCGCCTCCTTCGCCCTTCGAACTGCCTCGACCACCCCAGCCTCATTCCCCGCGGACAGTGTCCCCACGGGGTCGAGATTCCCAAACAGCAGCGTATTTTTTAATACAGCCCGCGCCGTCTTGATGTCTGTCATTTGATCCACAGAGAGCGCATCCGCGCCAGCCTGCGCCAGCAGGGACATGGCAGAGTCCGTTTTGCCGCACACCGAAAGCACGGTGGGATGAGGCAGTTGTCGGGTTAAGTGTTGAAGCGCGGGCAGGACGAATCCCTCGAATGGCTTCGGTCCGATAAATCCCGGCGAGCCGCCCATCTCGTGGATGGTGATGAAGTCCGCGCCTGCTTCACGATACGCATTGCCGATATCCGCAAGAAATGACGAAAGACGAAGCAGCGCATCCAAAACCATTTGCGGCTCGTTCTTCATCTCGCGGAAGAGATTTTGAGCCTTGCAAATGTAGATCATCAACGTGTACGGACCGGGAATAATGCCCGAAATGACCGCCTGTCCGCCGATATCTTTTTTTGCCAAACCAATTGCTTCGCAAATTAACTCGATCCGTCCCCGTTTCCAATCTCTAATCTCTAATTCTCTGATCTCTCTCGTACTTTGGAACAACAACTTCTTCACCTGTGGAAATTGCATCTCCTCATCATTATAGAAGATCAACTCCGCGCCCAATGCCTCGGCAGGGGAGCACAGATCCAATGGCAGCGCCGCGGAGGGCATCCCCGTCAATTTGAATGTGCTTGCCGCCGCCCGCGTCATCTTCTCCGCATCGTGATGGACTTCATGCAGCGACAAGCCTTCACGCACCAGTCCATCCGCCGTGACGTGAATCAACCCGCTGAATGCAGGTTGATTGTCAATTTTTTTACCATGGAGAAGATCGAGAATCTGTTGACGCATATGAAACTGTAGGGGCGACGCACGCGTCGCCCCTACTACATAATTATTTTATCGCCTTCACGATTGCCGCAATATGCTCTGCCGTATTTCCACAACACCCCCCCACGACCTTTGCGCCCAATTCCACATACTTTTTGGAATAGGTCGCCATGTCTTCGGGACCCATGTCGTACACGCCTTGCTCGGTTTCCAGATCCATGTGCGGGACGCCCGCATTCGGCTTGACCCACAATGGCACATCGGGCTTGGCGGTTTGATATTCTTTCACAACCGCTTCCATGTTATCAAGCGTTGTTCCGCAGTTCGCACCGATCATGGTTGCGCCCATCTCGGTGTAGCGTTTGATGACATCCTTTGGCTTGACGCCCATCATCGAGCGCGTGCCTCTATCGTAACTGAATGATACGACAATCGGCAAATCTGTCACGGAGCGCGCGCCTTCAAACGCGGCGGTCGTTTCTTCCACGGCGAACATGGTTTCGATCACCAGCAAATCCACGCCGCCTTCGGCAAGCGCTTTTGCTTGTTCGGCAAAGGTCGCTTTCACATCTTCAAACTCCAGTGGACCATACGGCTTGATGATCGCGCCGACGGGTCCCATCGAGCCAGCCACCAGTCCATTGTTCAACGCAGCGGCTTTGCGTGCGATCTCCGCCGCGCGTATATTGACCTCAGGCGTGCGATCCTGATACTTCGAGTCTTTCATGCGCATGCGAGTCCCGCCGAAGGTGCAGGTCAGGATGATGTCCGAACCAGCCTGGGCGAAGGAAGAAGCGAGCTTGAGAAGTGTGTCAGGGTCGTCGATGATGAGATCCTCGGGTGGTTTGCCTGGCTTGAGTCCCATCTTCTGCAAATTCGAACCCGTTGCCCCATCCGCAACGAGAATTTCCCCGCTGTTCAAGCGTTCTAGAAATTTATTCATTAATCACCTCGGTAGGAGCGCAGCATTGCCGCGCCCCTACAAAAATTATTTGCTCATAAAATTCTTCGCCATCGGGTCCGCTTTGCGGTGTGGAATGAGATGCGCGATGTGCGGAAACGGCTCGCTCATGTGCGGGAAACTCGTCGCCAGCATGAACTGATTTTGGAACTCAGGATCGGTGGGCAGTTCGAAGCGTTCCACCTTGCGCGTGACCGTATCGATCTCGTTGCGCTTCTCGATGTTCAAAAGCGCAATCCGCGCGCCGTCGCCCGCCGCGTTGCCAACCGCATATACATTGCTCAACTCGCAATCGGGGATCAGCCCGATCAGCATGGCTTTTTCCTTGTCAATAAAACTGCCAAAGCCGCCAGCGAGGATGATTTTATCAGGGCTTTCCAAATTGCTGCGTTTCAATAATGTCCGCGCCGCGGTGAAGAGCGCCGCCTTCGCCAATTGAATTTGGCGCACATCCTGCTGCGTAATTGGGATGTCTCGTCCGATGGATGTTTCTTCCTTCCAGGCGATGACATACTCCCAGCCAGATTCTCCCTGACGAACACGCGTCGTACTTAACTCTTTCTTGAACTTGCCGCGAGAATCAATGATCCCCGCCCGGAACAGTTCCGCTACCGCGTCGATGATGGCGGATCCGCAAATCCCTTTGACGTGACCGATAAACTCCGCATGATCGGTGTTCCATCCATCCACACCGATGACCTTGTACTTCGGTTCGAGCGTCACTTCATCAATATGGACTCGTTCCATCGCACCAGGCGCGGCGCGCATCCCATACTCGACATGAGCGCCTTCCAGCGCAGGTCCCGTCGGCGTGGACGTACACACCAGCCGCTTGCGGTTTCCAAGCACAAGTTCTGCGTTCGTGCCGATGTCAATGAGCAGCCAGTTCTCATCCTGCTTGTGCGGCTCTTCCGCAAGGATTACCGCACTCGTATCCGCGCCGACGAAGGAAGCAATGGTTGGCAGGATGTGAATGTTTCCCGACGGATTGATGTGTAACCCCAACTCCCGCGCCTTGATATCCACCGACTTGTGAATGGTCGGCACGAAGGGAGCCAGCCCTAAGTCTTTGGGATGCAAATTCAACAAGACATGGTGCATGGTGGAATTGCCCACCAAGACCATTTCGTGGATTTCATCGAGTTTTACATGCGCCGTCTTCACCGCCTGCTTCAACAACTTATTCAGCGTGGAAATGATCGCCTTGTGCAATTTCTCCAAGCCATCGGGCTGGTCAATCGCATACTGAATACGGGACATCACATCCTCGCCATACACGATCTGCGGATTCATCTCCGATTCCGACGCCAGCACTTCGCCCGTGCGGAGATTGCACAGATACAATGCCACCGTCGTCGAGCCAATGTCCACTGCCGCGCCGTAACTTTCTTCGTGATAACCCGCTTGTACAGCAATGACTTCCTTGTCGTTGCGCACCGTCACAGTGACATTCCACTTCGATTCGCGCAGGGTTTTTGCCAGTGTTCGCAGACAGGCGTAATCGATCTCAAGATCATACCAACGCGG
>CAYPHR010000312.1:0-3448 GCA_964410375.1 uncultured Anaerolinea sp.
AGAGCGTACAGCCAGCCTTCGTATTTAAAGTGTCGGTAGGTCATGGGGGCAATTGTATCAAAGTCTTAAGGCGCTTCGTAAATGGTGACACTACCCTGTTGAAAAACGGGTGTGAGGAACAGGCGGAACTTGTCTTCGTTGACCGGCATGGAGACGCGCTCGATCGTGCCGATGAAGATATAGCGGATGTCGTACATTTCGATGATGTCCTGCGCTTCATCCCAGCGGGAGGTGGCGTAGAGTTTCTGGATGTCGTCGCTACGGGACCCCTGCGGCTCAAATCCGCCGCGCCATTGGGCTTCGTGGAAACGCCAGCCGAGAACCGTCTGCAAGCCGGTGTAGGTGGCGATGCGCGAATAAGCGGGCTGGTAGGAATCGCCGACCGCTTCGACGATCACGCCATCAGGGGCGTAGCGGAGCCATTCGATTGCGGCGGCTTCATCGGGATTTTCGCGCCGGAACCGGTCAAAGTCGTCGAGGGTGAAGCCCTGAGGCGGTTTGAAATTGTTGGTCTTGGTCATCAAGCCGAAGACAGGGTAGAGCAAGCCAGCAAAGATGACGAGTCCGATCAGGGTGCGGAAGAGGATGCCGGTCTTGCCTTGTAATTTTTGGAACAGAACAGCGATACCAAACGCTGCGACGAGGCTAAGCAGCATCCATGCCTGATAGTAGAATTTGAAAACAGTGTTGATGCGGTAGCCGAATTGGTCGCGCAGGTAGACGAATTCGGGGGCAAGGATGAGGAGGATGCCGATGGTGAGGAGGATGAGAATAAAGGCAGAAGGTGGAAAGTGGAAAGCAGGCGATGAGTTTTCAGGCACATCGTCCTCGCTGTCCATTTCCTGCACTGTTCTATTGGGAAAGAGGAAAGCAATGGTTGGAATCATCAAAGCCAGCAGGGTGAGAAGGCTGCCAATGTGAGACAGCCTGCGCAGGGAGGTGGCGGCGAGGAATTGGGAGGCGGTCATGTTCTGGGACTGGAGGAAGGCGTCCACAAAAGGTTTTTCGACGATGGAGCCGATCCAGCCGGTGAACAGGGTGAGAAGCGATAAGAAAATCGTAATCCCAAACCCAAGCAACGCACCGAATTTCCAGTTGGCAGAGAATTTTTCCCCGCGCCAGAGATAAAGTAAATACGCAAAGATGGGAACGAATAATGTGCCCCACATGACCCAGAGATGCGCGCCGCGTGTTGCGTACATGAAATTGGGCAGGATGCCGCCCGCCTGCGAGGAGAAGCCGAGATAGAACGGGAAATACATCAGGAGGGAGAGAATCCCGAGCGGCAGACCGAGCAAAAACAGGTCTTCGAGGCGTGTCCAATTCCAGCCGTCTTCGCGGGCACGCCAGAAGACGTACGCAAAAACGATCAGTGCGGCGCCGACGAGGATGTCCCAGGTATTGAGGAAGGCAAGTCCGCCGAGCGTAAGCGCGCTGAACAAAAAGCCGGGGATGTTGAGATGCAGGCGCGCGCCGAGCAGGTCAATACCGCCGCGCCAGCCGCCAAGGAAGAGATTCAACGCGACGGCAATGGCGAGCAATCCGAAGGGGATCGCCAGCACGTGCGGATGCAGGTCGCCGAGCAGGAAGGAGAAGAAGGGAAATTCGTCGATGACTTCGCGGTGACCGCCGAGCATGTCGTAATCCTGAATGACGCGCGAGGCACGCCACCACCATAGATAGCGGTCGGGCACCAATGCGAACGGCTCAAGCGGCGGCTGGGAACGTTCCTTCATATCCAGCCATGTCCAGAATGCACCCGTCCATTCGCCGGTGACGGGATTTTTCGTCCAGCCGATGCCGCGGCGGTGGAGTACCTCAAGCAATGCTTCGAAGTTGGAGACGAGCAGGAGGAAGAGAGGCGCGAGAAAGGAAAGACCGAGGACGGTGGATGGCGGACGGTCTTCAGCCTGTGATCCACGGTTCAAGAGATTGTAAAGAATACCGAATGAACCGATCGCGCCCAAGCCGAAGATAAGCGCGGTCATCAGGTTGTGCGCCATGCTGCCGTTGATACCAGACAATTTTGCCAGCATGGCGGTCATTACATAGCCGAAGTAGTAATACGAGATGGCATAGCCGGAAAGCCACGGGTCGCGCGGCGGGAAGGTTTCCGAGCGCAGGATGCCGTTGATGAACGCCAGTTCCATCGGCTTTTCGGTGCTGGTCAACTCCGGGTTGGCGGAGCGGACGAAGGCGAGGAAGGCGAAGGCAACAAGAAATAGAATTTCAGTGGAGATGATGAGCGGCTTGTTCGTCTTAAGGAAGTGTACGATCTCCGCCTTGTGGTGGATGAACGACCAAACGCTCAAACCGACCAGCATTGCCAATGCCAACAGGATGCCGCCAAGGTCGTTTTGTGCGATGCCGAGCGAGGCGAACAGCCAGAACACGTACGCCCAGATCAACAGTCCCGCCGCGCGCGCGAGGGTGTAGCCGCGATCCGTCAGCGCGGGGAAGAGCGCGTAGGTCAGCGGGAGGGTCAGCCAGCCGAGCAGGGTCAGGATGAGATACCAAACGAAAAAGGCGGTCATTGCACTCGTGTTCTATCTGCGGGCGTAGGGAAGTGTCGGGAGGGAAAAGGTTCCCGTGGCAGGATCAGGCTTGAATTCCAAGACCGAGGCGACGGCGTCGAGGTTGATGGGTCCGTAGATGTGCGGGAAGATGTCCGATCGGGAGATGCCCTTGGCGGGAGGTCCGGCAGGCGCCTCCCACTTGACCTGTGACTCGATCCGTTTTTCGTCGATCACCAGCAACACGAGGTCATTTCTCCCGCGATAAAAGGCATTAGCGACCTCAAGGACCTGCCTGTCGGTCGAACAGTGGATGAAGCCTTCGCTCTCCAAACTCGGCGCGGTGTATGCGCCGCTCTGCCGTGCGGATGTCCATTCCTGTTTCGATGTGATGTGAAGGATCATGGGATGACCTCGTAAATGGTTGTGTCGGCATCCTGATAGACGGTGCGCCAGTGGACGCCTTCGTATTGCTTGAATTTCTGCAATCCGTCGGGCATTTCAGGCAGGGCGGGGTAGACATTGCGTTCCAGTTGACCGACGACAATATATTTCACGTCATATTTTTTGAGGAAGTCCAATGCCATTTGCACATCGGGCGCATTGTAGAATGCGCTGACTTCGTTCACGCGCTCCTGCACTTGCGGGGCAAAGATGCCGCGCTGTTGACGTTGATGCCAGTTCCAGCCGACCACGCCGGGCAAGCCGGTGTAAATGGTGTAGCGCGTGCACCAGCGGTATTCCGAGCAGTTGGCTTCCACAATGACGGGTGAACCTTCGATGTTGTCCTGCATCCAGCGGATGGCGCGATAATCCTGGCTCAAATCCATGACCTGCCCATCCAATAGTTCGGCGTGCTTCATGAAGGTCATGCCGTCGAGCGTACGCGGCGTGTCCACTGAAATGCGGTCGTTGATCTTGTCGGTGGAGGCGGT
>CAYPHR010000313.1:0-3421 GCA_964410375.1 uncultured Anaerolinea sp.
TTGAGCGATGCCGAGTTGAATGAGTTGATCGATACGCTGGGAATAAAACCGACGGTGTTGCAACTCTAAAAGCGCGGTCACGTTTATGAGCGACCGCACTTTTCTTTAATTCTTGTCGAGATACTTCAAACCCGATCCTGTGTTGAATAAAATAATGCGCTCATCTGGGTGAACCCACTTCTGCGCCACAAGTTCCTTCAGCGCGGCAAGCGTGGCGGCGCCTTCGGGAGCGGCGAAGATGCCTTCGGCAATTGCCATTTCCCTTTGCGCCCTCAATAGATCAGCATCCTCCACCGCAATGGCTGTGCCGTTGCTCTCGTAAATATCGTTGAGAATCAGGTGATCGGCAAAACTTTTTGGTACGCGCAGACCGGATGCGACCGTGTGGGCGTTCGTCCAGAAATCACAAAACTCCGCTTTCTTCTGGAATGCCAGCGGCACGGGGGCGCATCCCGCCGCCTGTACCGCCACCATGCGCGGACGTTTTTTTGTTTTTAGCCAGCCCAGTTCTTCCATCTCCTGAAAGGCTTTCCACATTCCCACCAGTCCCGTCCCGCCGCCGGTGGGATAAATGATGACATCGGGCAGTTCCCAATTGAACTGTTGAGCCAGTTCGTAGCCCATGATCTTTTTTCCTTCGGTGCGGTAGGGTTCTTTGAACGTCGAGATGTCGAACCAGCCTTCTTCACGGGCTTTTGCACCCGCCATTTTTGCAGCATCGCTGATAAGACCGTCGATCAGAATCACTTCAGCGCCGACAATGCGGCTTTCCTCAATGTTCGCATGCGGCGTGTCCTTTGGCATGTAGATCATCGCCTGCATCCCGGCGCGCGCCGCGTATGCCGCCATCGCGCCGCCCGCATTCCCCGCGGTGGGGATGATGACCTTTGTAACGCCCACTTCCTTCGCTTTTGAAATGGCTGCGGAAAGTCCGCGCGCCTTGAACGATCCGGTTGGATTATTACTTTCCTCTTTGACGAAGAGATTGGCGAGCCCAAGCTGGCTCCCGATGCGCGGGGCACCTAATAAAGGAGTATCACCCTCGCCAAGGGAGACGATGTTTTCCATGTCTTGTACGGGAAGCATTTCATGCCAGCGCCACATCCCGCGCGGACGGCTGGTGATTTCGTCTCGATCCACCTCGGCGCGGACGGCGTTCAAGTCATAGTTCGAGAGGAGGGTTGCCTGGCAATCCGGGCAAAAGGTGAGGACTTCATCCTTTGAAAATATCTTCCCGCATTTTGAGCAGGATAGGTTGACGAGATACGATGTTTTCATGGTCGCGCCTTCTCCTTAAATAAAACCGCAGGCGGAATTTCCGCCTGCGGCAGTTCGTATCACTTTGCGTACTCGGTTGACCTTGTTTCGCGGATGACCGTGACTCGGATCTGACCGGGATACTGCATGGTCTCTTCGATCTTCTTCGCGATATCTCGCGCCAGCCTTGTGGAGCCGAGATCGTCGATCGTCTCCGGTTTGACGAGCACGCGCACTTCGCGTCCCGCTTGGATGGCGAAGGCTTGCTGGACGCCGTCGAAAGACATGGACATTTCCTCAAGCGAACGGATGCGCTTGATGTACGCTTCCAGATCTTCGCGGCGTGCGCCTGGGCGTGCGCCGGAGATGGCGTCCGCGGCTTCAGCGATGACCGCTTCCACGGTCTCCTGATCCACCTCATGGTGGTGCGAAGCGATGGCGTTCACGACCACGGGATTCACGCCGTAACGTTTGCAGAATTCCGCGCCGAGTCCCGCGTGCGTTCCTTCCTGGTTATGATCCATGGCTTTGCCGATGTCGTGCAGGAAACCGCCCTGCTTGGCGAGTTCCACGTTGGCGCCGATCTCGGCGGCGAGGATGCCCGCCAATTTGGAAACCTCCACTGCATGGGCGAGCTGGTTCTGCCCGTAGGATGTGCGGAATTTCAAGCGTCCCATCATGCGCAGGACTTCGGGATGCAACCCAGTGACATTGGCTTCGTAAGCGGCTTGCTCACCCGCTTCGTTGATGATCTTCTCAACAGCCTTGGTTTCATCTTCCACGATCTTTTCGATGTGGGCGGGATGGATGCGCCCATCTAGAATCAACTTGGAGAGCGCGCGGCGACCGATCTCGCGGCGGACGGAGTCGAAACAGGAGATGGTGACGGAATCGGGCGTGTCATCCACGATCACGTCCACGCCGGCGGCTTGCTCAATGGCTTTGATGTTGCGCCCATTGCGCCCAACGATGCGTCCCTTCATTTCTTCGCTGGGCAGGGTGACCACCGCGCGAGTGACTTCGGCAACATGCTCGGACGCAACACGCTGGATGGCGTCGGCGATCAGTTTACGGGCGCGCTTTTCGCCTTCCTCACGCGCTTCCGCTTCGACCTGACGGATGATGCGCGCCATGTCGCCGCGTGCTTCTTTCTCGACAGCAGCAAACAGGTCCTTACGTGCGTCATCCTGTGTCATCTGAGCGATCTCTTCCAATTTCTTAAACTGTTCTTCGTGCAGTTTCTCAATTTCATTGGCGCGCTTATCCACCTGCGACTGCCGGCGGTTCAGGTTCTGCTCGCGTTGTTCAAGTTTGTCGTAGCGGCTGTCCACCTCCGAACGGCGCTTTTCGAGGCGTTCGGTCTCACGGTTCAGGTCGATGCGCCGTTCTTTGAGTTCGGTCTCGGCGGCTTGTATGATCTTGGTGGCATTATCCTGTGCGCCCTTGACGATCATGTTCGCCTGCGTTTGCGCGGCTTTTACAATGTCATCAGCCTTGTCCTGTTTGGCTTTCGCGGCGCGGTCTGCCTGATAACGATGGAAAAAATATCCGGCAACAATGCCGACGATCAGAACGAGAATTTCGCTCACAATAATGATCGGGGTCATAGTAGTTCCTCATCTTCATAATGTGTTTCCTCCGCGTGCGCCTCGTTCCAGATGCGGGTGACGACAGGCGCGATGACGGAGTATGGAAAGCCGCGCCTGGCGAGGTATTCGGACAGTTTCTTGCGAAACTCGCCCCATTCCAGACCTTTGAGCCTGTTCGCTCGTTTCAAAGCGGATTCGTACGCCAGGGCGTTTTCGTCCATGCCAGAAACAGCGGCTTGGGCAGTTTCGTCGTCCAGTCCTTTTTGACGGAGTTCCATCAGCAAGGCACGGCGGCTGCGGGGGCGGAAGGTGTTGCGATTTTCCACCCACGCGCGGGCAAATTCGGGGTCGTTGGCAAGGTTGTTGATGCGGAGTTTTTCGAGGGTGGTTTCGATCGCATCCTCGGTGAACTCGTGTTTCAACAGATTTTGCCGTATTTCCTTTTCGGAGCGTGCGCGATAGCTCAGGAAGAGCAGGGCTTGTTGCAAAGCCCGTTCGCGCATGTCCTCGGCTTGCAGGCTGGCGATCTTCTCGTCGCTGAGCGTGTCGCCGACCTTGAGCCATGCGGCTGTGAT
>CAYPHR010000314.1:0-3401 GCA_964410375.1 uncultured Anaerolinea sp.
TCCACTTCGCCCGCCTCAATGCGGACAACGCGCTGGCTTCCGTGAGCGCTGAGCTTGACGAATACGAGATCGTGGAAAGGGATTGGACCCCCAAAGCAATTTCTCCCTCTGGCGCGGAGTACGACTGCTGGCGATATTATTTCGATTAATGTCGTTGTGCGAACCGCCGCTGGTTGAGTAGTCCCGAAGGGATGTATCGAAACCAGGCGGTTCGCAATGACATATTTCAGCCGTAAGAACCGCCGCCCATTGACAGTCTATCTTCGCATGGACTTCAAACTGACGATCTTCTCCGATTACATCTGACCGTGGTGCTATGTCGGCCAGGGTGTGGTTGACTTGCTGAAAGCTGAATACAACGTGGATGTGGAATGGCGTCCGTATTATTTGCGACCCGATACGCCGCCCGAAGGCATGGAATTGCCCGAGTACATCCTGCGTGCGCGTGCCAGCGGCGCGGACGAACGCCTGCAAAGCATGGCGAACCATTACGGCATGGAGTTCAATTCTCCAGACCGCATTTACAACACGCGGCTGGCGCACGAAGCGACCGAGTATGCCAACGAGCGGAGTAAGGGACTCGAGTTCCACCGCGCGGTCTTTCGCAAGGTCTATGCGGAGGGATTGGACGTCGGCAAATGGGAGGTGTTACGTGCCGCAGCGGAGGAAGTCGGCTTGGATGGGCAGGACATGCAAAAGGTCGTGGGAGGCGGGGTTTATACATCCAAGGTGGCGGAGCAGGTGGCATGGGCGCAAAGGATCGGCGTGACGGGCGTCCCGACCTATGTCATCAATGACCGCTACGCGATCGTCGGCGCACAGCCGTATGAAGTGTTCAAGCGGGCGTTGGGGGAGATTTTGAAGGAAAACGGAAAATGAAAAAGCGGATGCCAGCTCGGCATCCGCTTTTTTTACACTGTGATCAGCCTGTGCTCTTTGTGGCATCCAAGCATTTCGGAGAGGGCATCCGCAAGGATTCGGTCCACTTCGATGTCTGCGGTGGATCTGCCCATTTCGGGATTTGCCATGCGCGTTTTCTCGGTGTTGACGATCAGATCCACTGCCAGTTCGGGCGGGACCTTGCCTGTGTTGATGACCAGATCGAAGGCGTGGATCGCGCCCCACGGTACTTTGTAGAATTCCTCCACGAACACCTGCCGCACCTTGTCATTCTCCCTGACGATGGTTTCCGCCTGATCGAAGGTGATGTTTTGATATTCCATCACGCGCCCGACCCGCACCGCAAAGGGAGCCTGCAAGCGCACATGCAGGACGTCGTCAAACCCGCCCAGCGCTTCAAATCCGCTGCGACCGAGAATGACCACATTCCCGTGCCGCGCGACCGCCTGAATGACCTGATTGAGCAGTTTCATCATGGCATCGCGCTGATTCCCGCGCTGCGCATCGAACCGCTCCCAAAAACTGGGCAGGGACTCGTATTCCTTGTCGAACTCCACATACCCGTATTGACCGAGGATATCGCCGATGAAGGTTTTATCCACAAAATGATAGCCCAGCGTTTTGGCGGTGTTCTGCGCGATCGCATCCCCTTCACTGCCGTATTCTCTCGAGATCGTGATTACGGACATGGCTTTCTCCTTTCCGCAATGCTGGCTCGTCAATTAAATTATGGCATGAAATGAGGGAGTTTTCAATGAGTTTGCTGTCTTACTCTTTCCCCGTTTCCACCTTGAACTCAACAACCCGATCCAGCCGAAACGTCCGCTCGGCATCGCGGGTGTGGCAGAAGGCTTGCAGGTAAATATAATCGGACAAGCCAACCACGTCCTTCGGGGTGATCCAGCGTTCGGATGTCTCGCCGTCTTTGTCCATATATTTGATGAACAAGCGCTTTCCGCTGTGGATGGCTTCGCTCAACTCGGTGGGCAGGTACACGCCCTCTTCGGGCCACACAGGCGAGTTGTAAATGCCGATGAAATCCTCCAGCGATTTGCCGACAGACTTGAGCGAATCGGTCATTGCGAAGAACAGGTTCTTCATCGTGATCGCATCCGCCAGCGCCTGCGAACCGTTCATGTTCGCCGCCACGCTGAAATCCTGCGCGAGATGCTTCAGGCTGTACGACGGCAGTTCATAGAACTGGCGCGCCATCAACAGCGTGTCGATCAGGTTGGGGAATTCGATGGTCCGATTCAGTTTACGATATTCATTGTCAAGGAATTGGATGTCGAACTGGGCATTATGACAGACGACCACCGCGTCACTGAACAACGGGTCGAGCTGGTCGGTGATCGCCGAAAATTTCGGCGCCGCGGACAGCTTTGACTCGTCCAAGCCGTTGACGTGGACAGCCGAAGGCGAAAGAGTCCGCTCGGGGTTGATGAGCAGGTCGAGGGTCCCTTTGACGCGTTTGCCTTCGGTCAGCACCACGGCGACCTGGCAGATGCGGTCCCCGAACCAGGGGGAAAGTCCGGTGGTTTCGATATCCAAAAAAGCGAAGCGGGCAGTTGCAATGTTAAACATAAGCGGCGCACCTTTGAGTGCGCCAATCTTACCATTTTAAATTATGGAGTCAGCCAGCTTGCTGGCGCAGGCCGGGAGCAAGCTCCCTGACTCCAAATTACGCCCGCCTGTGTTGGATGATGCTATACACTGCCAGCCCCAGCGCAACGACTGCGGCGATCCATGCGCTGTTGGCGACCAGCGGTTCTGCCGCCTGCTTGACCGCAATACCGACGAACGACCAGACGAAGACGAAGGTATACGCCGAATCGCGGCGGGTGAGCGTCATCAATATCCCGACGACGCTGGCGACTGCGAGCATGATGACCGCCCAAGCCTGCGGCGTGATGCCGAAGCCGTCCCAGTTGATGAGATAGAGATAGTCGGTGACGTTGGCGATGGTGGCGACGCTGATCCAGCCGAGATAGGTGCTGAAGGGAATGTCCACGCTCCATTTTTCGGCATTGCTCACGGGCGTACGACCGACGTTCAGCCGCAGGTAACTGACGATGAGCGTGGCAAGCAGGGCGAGCATGACGATCACGCTCCAGCCGAAGGCGTTGTAATGCCAGCAGAACAACCAGGCGGCATTGAAGACGCCGCTCAAGGCGAAGGCATAGCCCAGCTTACGCAAGCGCGGACTCTCCTTTTGATCCCTTCGATATTGGAAGAGAGTGAAAGCGATCCAGCCGATGTAGATGATGCCCCAAATGGCGAAGACATATCCCGCGGGAACGAAATACACGAGAAAGCGGTCCGAGATTTCTCCCGTATTTTGTCCGTTGAGGGGCAGGGTGCTGGCAAGGATATTGACAGCTAGGGCAAGCGCCACCGAGAGCGTATTGACGAGTTGACGCAGTGAGTCTTTTGACATGAAGTCCTCCGAGGTGAATGATGTGACAGGGACATTTACATCATACGACTTCTTACTGTCAATT